>JAYUUW010000360.1:0-3720 GCA_043754665.1 Anaerolineales bacterium
CTCATTCGTGGCTCACGCCTTTTCGCCCGGCCCACATTAACGTCGCACAGCGCAACCGGCTTGACATAATGTTCGCCGGAGCCGCTTGCGGGGAGCGGCATTGGGGTTTAGAGTCGATGGGCAGACGTACTCATTGGTTGTTCGCTTTAACTGAAGGCAGAGGAGATCGGGTATGCGCCAGTTCTTGGCTCGCACACTTACCTTATTCGTCCTGGTGGTCACGGCGGCGTGCGGCGCACAGTCAAGCGCCACGCTCACCCCGAGCGTGACGCCCGCCGCCACCCTGACGGCCGCGCCGGCCGAGGCCACGGCCACGGTAGCGCCTACCACCGCGCCGACCGAGGCCGCGCCGATCCCCACGCTGCCGCCGCCGGCCACCAGCGCCCCGACCGAAGCGCCGCTGCTGACGCCGCCGGCCGAGCCGTGCACCGACCCGGCCGTGAGTCTCGCGCCGGACTTGATGCTGGGCTACACCGCGCAGCGCAGCGATGGGCTGGGCGCGTCGGTGTATGTGGTGCGGGCCGACGGCACCGGGCCGGCGGAGTTAGTGCAGGGGGCGCGGGCGGCCAGTTGGTCGCCCAACGGGCAGCGGCTGGCGTTCCTGACCGAAACCGGCGATGCGGCGCGGCCGTATACGCTGCACCTGATCTGGGACGACGGCAGCAATGAAGTGACAGCGGCCCTGGACGCGCCGATTGATTTGGCGGCGGGCCTGCGCTGGTCGCCCAACGGGCGCTACCTGCTGCTGAACGGCGGCACAGGCGTGTTCGTGGCCGACGCGCAGAGCGGGCAGGTGACCAATGTGGCCAGTGACCTGCCGAATGCGGCGGGCGGGGTGTGGGCGCCCGACAGCACGCGGCTGGCCTTTCACGCGCCGCTGAACGTGCTGCTCAACAACGAGTACCGCATTTACACCGCGCTGCCCGATGGCAGCGACCGGGTACTGGTGGCCTCCGAAACGCTGAACGACTTTGTGCAGGCGTGGCAGGCCGATGGCACGCGGCTGCTGGTACGATCGGGCGCGGACGCGGCTGGGCCGCAGCAAATTTACAGCGTGGCGCTCGATGGCGAGCGCGAGCGCCTGTTCGGCGATCAGAGCTACGCCGACAACATCACCTGGTCGCCCAATGGGAAGCAAATGGCCTACCTGGCCTATCAGGTGGCGCTGGACACCAACGGCAACATCACCGGGCAGACGCAGTGGCTGACCGTGGCCGAAGCCAACGGCGCGAACCCGCGCACGCTGCAGCAGTTCGTGTTGGGCTACGGCGAGCCGGGGCTCAGCGCGCCGCAGTGGTCGCCCAACGGGCGCTACGTGGCGTTCCTGCGCGGCGTGATCGACAGCAGCCCCGACCTCTACGTGGCTGACCTGTGCACCGACGCGCAGACCAAGGTGGCGAGCGGTGTATTTGAGAACCTGAGCTGGCGGGCCGGCGCGCCGCTGACCACGGTGAACGTGGTGGTGGCAGTGCCGCCGGTGACCGAGCCGACGCCGGTGCCGAATGCCGATGCGGCCTTTCAGTTGGCCTGGACGCCGGACGGCCTGACGCTGGCCGCCCAGACCAACGCCGGCGTGCGGTTCTACGACGCGGCCACCGGCGGCGAGACGACGCTGCTGCCCGCTTCAGCCACCTGCTGCACGCTGACGGCGCTCGACGGGCAGTACCTGGCGAGCATCACCGCAGGCGGCACGGGCGTGACGGTGTACGACTGGCAAACGCAGCAAGTGATCTTCGCGCAAGCCGACCAGCCGGCCGAGCAATTTCAGAGCGTGGCGCTCAGCCCGGACGGCACGCGGCTGGCGACCGGCGAGCGCTTTGAGGTGCGGCTGTGGGAGTTGCCCAGCGGCACACTGCTGGGCACGTTCCAGACCGCCGAGGTGGCCGACAGCTATGTGGTCGGGTTGGGCTTTGCGGCCGACGGCAACACGCTGGTGTCGGTGACGCAGTGGGAGGGCATTGTGCAGGTGTGGGACGTGGACACGCTGACGGTGCGGCGCACCTTCCGCATTCCGACCGTGACCTACTTCACGCTGACGCCCGGCGGCCGGCAGGTGGCGGCCGACTACGCCCAACCAGGGTTCGAGTTGTGGGAGCCGGCCTCGGGGGCGCGGCTGGGCAGCCACCCCGCCATCATCGGCGCGGGCGGGCCGCAGTACACCGCCTTCAGCGCCGACAGCCGGCGCGTGGCGGTGTGGGGCTACACCAGCGAGCTGGGCCGCACCCTGGCGGTGTGGGATGTGGCCAACGACCGGCAACTGCATGTGCTGGCGCTGGATAACCGCGCGGGCGCGACCAACGATTGGCGCAGCGCGGCCTTCAACCCGGACGGCACGCGGCTGGCGGCGAGCGACGCGGCCGGCAACATCTATCTGTACGACACGGCCGATTGGACCGAAGTGACCCACTGGGCCGTGCCCAACTCGGCGGTGCAGCCATAAGCTCCTGGCTGGGCCGGCGCGGCGAGGGCTACGTCGTCGTCCAGTTCATTCTGCTAGGGCTGATTGCGCTGGCCCCGCTGGTGCGGCTGGGCGGCGCGTGGCCGGAGCCGCTCAGCCTGGCGGCGCGGATACTCGGCGGGGCGCTGATCGTGGTGGGCGGCGGGCTGGCGCTGGCCGGCCTGCTGCGCCTGGGCGTGGACAACCTGAGCGCCCTGCCGCATCCGAGAGACGAGGCCCAGTTGGTCGAGCGCGGCATCTACGGCCTGGTGCGGCACCCGATCTACGGCGGGCTGGTGGCGGGCGCGGCCGGCTGGGGGCTGCTGACGCACAGCCTGCCGGCGCTGGCGCTGACGGCGGCGCTGTGGGGGTGGTTCGAGCTGAAGGCGCGCTACGAAGAGGCCGGGCTGCGGGCCAAGTTCGCGGGCTACGCGGCCTATGCGCGGCGCGTGCGCAAGTTTTGGCCGTACGTGTATTAAGCACCGTGGCCATCGTGCGTGGGGCCGATGGCTGTAAGCAGGGCTGGGTGGTCATCAGCAAAGACCTGCGCACCGGCGCGATCACCTGGCGGCTGTGCGCTGGCGCGGCCGACTTGGTTCAGATGCTGCCGCACGCGCAAGTGACGGCCATCGATATTCCCATGGGCCTGCCGGAGCGCGGCCCGCGCGCGTGTGACCAGGCGGCGCGGCAAGTGCTGGGGCGCGGCCGGGGCAGCAGCGTGTTTCCCGCGCCCATCCGGCCGCTGCTGGCGGCGGCGAGCTATGCCGAAGCCTGCCGCCTGGGAGATGAGATCGAAGGCCGCAAGCTCTCGCAGCAGGCCTGGAACATCGTGCCCAAGATCAAGGACGTGGACGCCGTGCTGCGGGCCGACGTAAAGCTGCAACGCCGCGTGCGCGAGGCGCATCCCGAAGTGAGTTTTCAACAGTTGGCTGGGCGGCCATTGGCGCATGGCAAGAAGCACGCCGAGGGGCAGGCCGAGCGCCTGGCGCTGCTGCGGCCGGTCTTCGGCGCGGCGGTCGAGCAGGCGCTGGCCGAGCGCCGGCAGCTGGCGAGCGCGGTGGACGATGTGCTGGATGCGTTCGTCGTGCTGTGGACCGCCGAGCGCATCGCGGCGGGCACGGCGCACACGCTGCCCGCCACACCGGCGCGCGATGCTGCCGGGTTGCGCATGGAGATTATGGTCTGAGTCAGCGGGCAGGTGCTGCCGAACGAGGGGTGAGATGGCTTCGTGCGTCAAGCGTTGCGATTGGCTTTTCAAAATGGTATGGCTCTTAACGGGTTTC
>JAYUUW010000361.1:0-1559 GCA_043754665.1 Anaerolineales bacterium
CGTCCAGCAGCGGCCGCCACACGGCCGCCCAGCCGGTCCCGGCCGCCACCAGCGCCGGCACATAGCGCTGGCCGACCAGCAGATCCACGGCGGCACGCGCGGCGGCCTGCCAGAAGCGCACGTCGTCCGCCAGAGCGTCCGCGTCGTTATCAAACTGCAGCAGCAGGGCCAGCGCGTCGCGCGGGGCGAAGGTGAGGGCCGACACGCGCCAGGCGGCCAGCGTCACGCGGCCTTTGGCCGGCCGCGCGCGCAGCCACGGGCGGGCGGGCAGCGGCTCAGTGCGGGTGGAGGGCAGACGCACCACGAGCTTGACCGGCTCCCCGGCCGGCGCTGGCGTGGGCAGGGCCGCTGCCAGAGCCTCGGGCGCGGCGCTGAAGGGGTGCGCGGCTAAACGCTTGGCAGCGGTGACGCGGCGGCGGGCAGCGGGGGCGGCGTCGGTTTCGCCCCACACGGCCAGGCCGGCGGGGGCGGCCGTGGTGGCGGGGAGCCAGGCGGCGTGCAGGAGCAGCATGCCCGCAGTGTAGCGCTAATAGCGACGGCGGAGAAATGCGGCCAGGCGCGGCCTGACTGCCACGGGCGAGGATGCTATTGGCAGTCGCTGGCGGCAGCATACCGGGGCGTATGGACCAGCGCGCCGGCGCGGTGGTCATAGAGGCCGCCGCGTTGACCGCGCCGGGCTCACCCGCTCGGCTGGGCCGGGTTGGCGGGCCAGATCACCTGGACCGTGGTGCCCTGGCCGGGGGCGCCCTCCAGACCGAACTCGGCCCCAATCAGGGTGGCCCGCTCAGCCATCCCGGCCAGGCCATAGTGGCGGGCGTGGACGAGCGCGGCCAGGTGTTGATCCAGGCTCAGCGCCGGGTCCAGCCCCAGACCGACCCCATCATCGACCACGCGCACTTCCATCCGCCCGGGCTGCAAGACCCCTTGAATGCGCACGCTCCGCGCCCGGGCATGGGCGCGCGCGTTGTCGCACGCCTGCTGCACAATCCGGTACACATGCTGCTCGATCTCTTCCTCATAGCGCACCGCGCTCTGGTCGACTTCGAAGTGGACCGTCAGACCGGCCACGGCCGAGTCGGGCGCGGCCAGCCCATCGGCCAGCTGGTAGAGCGCGAACCAGAGGCCTTGGTCCAACATAGCCGGGCGCAGGCCTGCGATGGTTTGGCGAATGCGCGCCACGCTCGCCTGCAAGCGGCGCAGGACGGGCGCCTGGGCCGGGTCATCCACCAGCCTGAGCATCAGGGCCGCCAGTTCGCCCAGCACCACGTCGTGCAGCTCGCGCGCCACGCGCTTCTGCTCCGCTTCGCGCTGGCTGATGTTGACCTGGTAGAGCCGGCGCAGCCGTTCGGTCTGGTCGATGTGGCTGAGCGCCAAAGCCATCTGCTGGGCCAAGGCGCGCAGCGCCTCGACCTCAGTCGGCGCATAAAAGTCGTCTGGGGCGCGCCGGCCTAGCAGCCACACGCCGGCCAACCGGTCGCCGACCACCAGCGGCAACACCAGGCGCGCCCAGCCGCCCGCTTGGCCCCGGTCCGGATCGGGCTGGTAATGGCCGGCCTCGC
>JAYUUW010000362.1:0-6184 GCA_043754665.1 Anaerolineales bacterium
CTTGTCGGGAGTGGTAGGGCGTGGGAACTAACAATCGAGCGCCATGTACTGAATCCTCCATGTTCTATTTCTTGTTCTAATTTCTGTTCTAATTTTCCCCGCGCCGCCCACAACCACCCTCGCTCAAGCCTGCTCCTGAGTCCCCCGAGTCCCTTGAGTCCCCCGCCTCCGCCAAAATACACTGCAAAACAAGCCTCTTCCCCCGCCTCCCCCTCATCCAATCAATTAGAACATTCGTTAGAATTTCTAGAACAAACTTCTTGACATACTAGAACAAGTGTACTATTATCACTGCTACCGCTCTCCTGGGTGGTGTTTTGGGCAGCAGCACATATATGGCTCGGAGGTCATCAATGTATAACGGACGCACGGCCCAGAAATATCCCCCCACCTCCCCCCTGGGCGGCATGGAGGATAATCGGATGAAACGCGGCCTGTTCTTCGGCGGCATCATCGTCGCCGCCATGCTCGCTTTCGAGCTCTTCAACTACACCACCACCGATTTTGCCCTCACCAACCTCCTGGGTGATCTGCGCTTCGTCGGCCTGCGCTGGGCTACCATTTTGGCCGTCGCCTTCTGCGGCATGGATTTCGCCGGCATCGCCCGCCTGTTCACCCCTGAAAAGGGCCGCGGCGAGCGCACCGAAACCTGGTACCTGCTCGCCGCCTGGTTCCTGGCCGCCACCATGAACGCCATGCTCACCTGGTGGGGCGTCTCACTGGCCCTGCTCACCCATGAAGGCCTCGGCAACGAAATCCTCAGCCGCCAGACCCTGCTCTCGGTCGTGCCGGTCTTTGTCTCTGTGCTCGTCTGGCTCATTCGCATCCTGCTCATCGGCCTGCTCTCCATGGCCGGCGAACGCCTCTTCAGCTTCGTCGAGCAGAACCTGCGCGAGAACGACGAACCGCGCCAGACCGGCCAGTCGCATCCGGCCCGCAGCGCCAACAGCGCCCCGGCCCGCCTCCCCACCGCTGAGTGGGCGGGCGGTAGCCAGGGCGGCAGCAACAACCACCGCCCCGCGCCCATCACCTCGCCGGTCATGAAAGCCAACGCTGGCAGCGCCCGCGTCATCGGCAGCGCCGACGACGGCCCGCGCGCCGCCACCGTGGCCGAGCGGCATGGCTACGGCCGTATCGCCCAAAACACCAATAGCGGTCAACAGCGCACCGCCGCCCCCAGCACCCCCGTGCGGCCCGCGCCCAAGCCCTCCGCCGTCCCGGCCCCCACGTCCAACGGCGTGCGGCCTGTCTCGGCCCGCATGCCCGCCGCTGGCGGCAATGGCAACGGCCTGCACCGCACCACCGATTACGATTTCGACGACTAAACCTGCCCCATCCCTGGTCAGGGGCGCCCCGGCGCGCCTCCAGCCTGGCTCTCCCGCCGGGACGCCCCTGACCGCTCCAAACCGCACCACCGACCGCCAAACTTATTGTTGTGACCGTGTGCCGCTCCACGTTGGGGCGGTTAGGCCCTGCCTTGCTGATTGACCCCGTATCGTTAGTGGTTTGAGTGCATCGAAAGGACCGCCGCCATGTCTCAGCGTCTCATCATCCGCCTGCTGCCCATCGAAATCTTCCTGCTCTCCCTCGCCGCCGGGTGGATGGTCATCCTCGGCGTGCGCGGCCTCATCCCCGCCGGCACGGCCTACTTGCCCGCGCCCCAGCTCGCCCAGGCTGCCGCCGAGGTGCTCGGGCAGCCGGCCGGCATTGGCGGCGGCGCGGCGGCCACCAGCCTGTCGCCCGTCTTCACGCCCGAGGTGCAGCACTGGGCCCCGCAGATCGAGGCCTGGGCCGCGCTCTTCCAGCTCGACCCGAACCTCGTCGCCACCGTCATGCAGATCGAATCGTGCGGCGCGCCCACCGTCGTCTCCGGCTCCGGCGCGCAGGGGCTGTTCCAGGTCATGCCCTTCCATTTCACTGCCGGCGAAGACATGCAGAACCCTGACACCAACGCCGCCCGCGGCCTGTCGTACCTGGCGCTCGGACTGCAGCGCGCCGCCGGCAACGTGGGTCTGGCCCTGGCCGGCTACAACGGCGGCCACAGCATGATCGGCAAAGACAGCGCGCTATGGCCCAACCAAACCCAGCGTTACTGGTACTGGGGCACCGGCATATATGAAGAAGCCGCCGGCGGTTCCGCCAGCAGCACCCGCCTGCAAGAATGGCTCAACGCCGGCGGCGCCAGCCTGTGCGGCATCGCCGCCCAGCAAATCGGCCTCACCACCCCCGCCGCCAACTAAACCCGCTCCCTTGAATACAAAAGGCCGGTCGCTCGATTGAGCAACCGGCCTTTTGTATTTGGCATTATTACCATTGTTATGCGATAGGCTCGCAGGTGGCACCTAAGCTGCTAGGCGACAACAGCGCTGTTGTTCAATCAATATGACCATGGTCGTTTGAGGCTGGCTTCGCATCACGTAGTCGTTTCCCCCATCGCGCGAACATTCCCTGATAGGTCAGCTGCATAAATGTGCCGCCTGTCACCATTAACACGAATGGCATAACCAGGCACAATATCGCGATGATAGATTCTGGCTTCAATCCCTTCGTATATATCAAACTCATCGTGAGAAGTCCCCCGACCGCAGCTACAGCAAAGACGCAACCTACTACAAGGGCGATTACCACTCTTTGTCTTAGACTTGCTGTTGGGATTATATCGAGCAGCTTTGAAAACTTCATGGCCAACTCAAGTCCAGTTGCATCAGGTAGTTAGTATGGGGATTAATAGAGCCGCCAAACCTGCCTCGTTAGTAGCAGCTACTGTTCGCACCAAAACTGACGCCCCTTCCCTACCCGCACCTCTGACATTATTCGCCTCTGAGTCCCCAGCGAAGCGAAGTCACCCGAGTCCGTCCCTTTAGGCCCTTTATACCCCCGTCTCACCTCACCCCCCCCCATAACCCCGCCCCGCCCCTTGCGCAGCATCCACCTTTTTGCCCTTCAGACCCTCTTACCTTTGATGCTCGGCACCGGATGCGGCCGCGTGTCCGTAATCTTCACCGCCTCGATCACTGTGCGCTCCGGCGCCAGCGGCAGCCACACACAAAACGTCGAGCCGCCCGCCCCGCTGGAGAGCGCCTCAATCCGGCCGCCATGCACTTGCGCAATGCGCTGGGCGATCGCCAGCCCCAGCCCCGCCCCGCCGGCCGAGCGCGTGCGCGCCTTGTCGACCCGGTAAAAGCGCTCAAAGATAAACGGCAGCTCCGCCGGCGGAATGCCCACGCCTGTGTCGGTCACGACCAGCCGCGCCCAATTGCCCGCCGCCCGCGAGAGGCCCAGCGTCACCCGCCCGCCCTCTGGCGTGAACTTGATCGCATTGCTCACCAGATTCAGCAGCAGTTGCTTCAGCCGGTCGCGGTCGCCGTTCACCACCGCCTGGTCGATCTCGCCGATCTGCAACTGCACGCTGCCGGCCAGCACCTGCGCCTCGCGGAACACCTCCAGCAGCAGCGTGTCCATCTCCACCGGGTTGCGCGCCAGCGGCAGCGTGCCCGCGTCCGACTGCGCCAGCAGCAGCAGGTCGCCCACCAGCCGGCTCATCCGCTCTGCCTCCGACTGGATCGCATCCAGCGAGGTGGCATCGGCCCCGCCCATGCGCCGCAGCAAGTCCACGTTCCCGCGAATCGTCGTCAGCGGCGTGCGCAGCTCGTGCGACACATCGGCCAGGAAGCGCCGCTGGGCGTTGAACAGCCGCTCCAGCCGCTCCAGCGTATCGTTAAAGGCTTGGGCCAGCCGCCCCACCTCGTCTTGCGGCACCCCCGCCATGGGGATGCGCCGCGAGAGGTCGTCGGCCCGCGTGATTTGCAGCGCCGTCTGCGTGATCGTCTCCAGCGGGCGCAGCGCCCGATTGGCCGACAGCCAGCCCACCACCGTCGCCAGTATCACCGCCGCCACGCCGCCGGTCACCAGCACCAGCAGCAGCACGCTCTTGGCCGCCTCCACCTGGTCCAGCGGAGAGGCCGCCTGCACATACCCCAGCACCAGCCCATCCACCGTCGGGATCGGCTCGGTTACCACCCGCAGCCGCTCGCCGTCAATGACGACGTTGGCGCTCGAGCCTTGCTGGCGCGTCAGGCCGTCGGGGTCCAGCGGGTCGCGGTAGTTGCCCAGGTTTTCCGAGTTGGCCAGCCAGTTGCCGGTCGCGTCCCACACCTGCACATACACCCGCGACGCGTTGAAGCGGTTGACTTCCTGGCGGGTGATGAACAGCACCTGCACATCGAGGATGCGGCGGGTTTGGCTGGCGCGGATGATCTCTTGCGCCCGTTGGCTGAGGCTGTTATCGACCTGGTTGACCAGCGTGAACACCGTCAGGCCGTACACCACCATCCCAAACAGGATGATGATGACGGCCAGCACGGCCGAGTACCATACGGTCAGCCGAAAGCGGAGGGTCAAAGGGGAATGGTGAATGGGCTGCTCCGGGCGGCCTCAGCGTGGTTCAGGCCGGCCCAGAGTAAGTATTCACCCTCAGTTTTGGTTAGGTATGAGCGCTCAGTGAGCCCTCGGTGAGAAAGGCCCACGCCGGGTGCGGCGGCTACTCCTCGCGCAGCACGTACCCCACGCCGCGCACCGTGTGCACCAGCCGGGGTTCGCTCGCCGCCTCGGTCTTCTGCCGCAGGTAGCGCACGTACACTTCAATGATGTTGCTCTCGCCGCCGAAGTCGTAGCCCCACACGCGGTCAAAAATCACCTCGCGCGTCAGCACCTGGCGCGGGTGGCGCATGAACAGCTCCAGCAGTTCGTACTCTTTGGCCGTCAGCTCAATCGGCCGTTCGCTGCGAAACGCCTGGCGCGTGCCGGTGTCCAGCGTCAGGTCGGAAAACTTCAGCACCTCGGGCGTGGACGGCGCCGCCCGCCGCAGCAGCGCCCGCATGCGCGCCAGCAGCTCGTCGAAGGCAAACGGCTTCACCAGGTAATCGTCGGCCCCGGCGTCCAGGCCCATCACCCGGTCGCCCACGGCGTCCTTGGCCGTCAGCATCAAAATCGGCACCGGCCCGGCCGCGCGCAGCCGCCGGCAGACTTCCAGCCCGTCCATGCCCGGCAGCATCCAGTCCAGAATCACTATGTCCGGCGGGTTCTCGCGCGCCAGCGCCAGGCCGGCCGGCCCGTCGGGCGCCACATCTACCCGGTAGTTCTCGTAAGCCAGCCCCCGCTGCAAAAACTGGCGGATGCGGTCTTCATCTTCAATGACCAATACTCGGTTCGACATACCTGAATCATACACGAAAACGCCCGCCTCGCCTATTCACCCGGCCGCCTCGTTTCAGCCGCCTGCCCGCCGCCCGCCTGTTGCGCGCCATGTTTTGGCCCTGTACGCCCCACTGGCCCCGTTATAGCGCTGACCCTTCCCTTCGGCCCAAACAGCCGCCCGTTGTCGCACGCCCGCCGGATTTGTCATTTCGAAGCCCCCGCAGTCGATTAGCCCTCACGCTGCCTTCAAGGGGGTGAGAAATCTCGGCCAATTGCGACGCAGCCAAGATTCTGAGCGCCTCCCACAGGTGACTCCATGGCTCTCGCCCCCAGCCTGAAATACAACCGCCGTCTGCGGTCACGTTGACAGTCCTGCCGCTTGTGACTTACAATCCCACCTTCCTCGATGCGCGGGCTTGATCCCGCTGTAGCCCATTAATGGTGGAGGTTACATGGCGGCCCAGACTGACACAGTAAAGTCGGCCGCGCCCAGCCAGCGCGGGGCCGAGCCGGGTGACGAAGCCCGCACCTGGTTCCGGACCCTCAGCCCCGAAAAACGCGCCGCCATCCATAAGCTGACCCGGGTCGAGCCGATCTATTCTCTGGTCATCCTCTTATTCGTGGCCCTGTGGGCCGCCGCCGGCGCTCTGATCATCACTGTCCCCGCCTGGCCAGTGAAGTTGGCCGGCTACGTCACCATCGGGTTCGCCATTCATGGGCTGGCCAGCATGCTGCACGAGGCCATTCACGGCAGCATTTTTCGCAATAAGCGCCTGGACTACTGGGCTGGTTTCCTCACCGGCCTGCCGGGGCTGCTGGGGGTCACGGCCTACCGCGTCACGCACTTGCCCCACCATTGGTACAACCGCACCGAGCGCGACCCGGCCGAGATCATGAACTTGACCAAGAATAAGGGCCTGCTGTCGGTGGTGTTCTATCTGTGGCTGCTGGGCGGCATGTTCCTGATGATTGTGACGACGCCGATCAC
>JAYUUW010000363.1:0-1668 GCA_043754665.1 Anaerolineales bacterium
CTTGCAGCCTTGGACTAGCCCCCGAAGAGCTTGCTCCAGCGCAGCTCGGCGGCTTGCGGGCGCGGCTCGCGGGCCAGGCGGATGCACATATCGGCCATGTGCTCGACGCACCAACGATGGAATTCGTAGCCGAGCGAGTTGACGTCCATATCCGGCGCGGGGTTCATGAAGTCGATGGCATACGGCACGCCGTCGCGCACGGCCCATTCGATGGTGTTCATGTCGTAGCCCAGGGCCTGCACCAGCTTGCGGCAGTCGGCCACAATGCGGTCGTAGAGCGCGGGGGCTAGGTCGTGGGGCGAATACTGGCGCGCGTTGGGGTCGTACTTCATCACCAGAATGTCGTGCTGGTCGAGGCACATGCAGCGAATGTAGTTATCCCACTTAATGAACTCTTGCAGCACCATCGAGAGCGTGCCGGTCTGGTTGTAGTTGGCGAACAGCTCATCCCAATCATGGCAAACGTAGACTTCCTTCCAGCCGCCGCCGTGGGCGTCTTTGAGGACGACCGGGAAGCCGCCGAGGTAATCGACCAGGCCCTGCCAATTGATGGGATAAACCAGGTTGCGCAAGCTCTCGTTGTGGACGATGCCGGGCACATAATCTTTGTTGGGCAGCGCCACCGTCTTGGGGCTGGCCACGCCCAACTGGGTGGCCAGGCCGGCCTCAAAGAACTTGTCGTCGGCGGTCCACATGAACGGGTTATTGATGATATGCGCGCCACGCAGGGCGGCATACTTGAGGTACGAGCGGTAGTACGGCACCTCGTGCGAGATGCGGTCGACCAGGACGGCGTAGTCCACCGGCTCGTCCATGCGCGTGCCGCCCAGTTGGGCGTACTCGGCGGTGACGCCGGTGTTACGGCGATTGACTTCTTCGAGGAACGCGGGGGGCCACGACCATTCCCGACCGACAATCACGCCAATCTTGCTCATGGGAGCCTCCTCGCCCCACGGCCGAGCGCCGCGCGGGCCTAAGCGATAAGTTTACTCTGTTTTGCGCGCTTCTACGAGATAGCGGCGATAGCTCAACAGCAATCCGTCCGGCCCGCCCAGGTCGCGGTCGAGGGCGATGAGCGCGTCCAGGTCGGCTTCCACGTCAAAATCTGGCACCATCCAGGGCGCAACGAGCAGCAAGTAGGCCAGCTCGCCCACATGGCGGTATGCCACCGGCTGGGTGTGGTGTTGCATGGTCACCAGGGTTAACCCGCCGGCGACGAAACCGGCCGGGTAGGTCTCGTGGTGCGGCTCATAGACGGTCATGCGCGGAAAGTAGGCCCGCAGCTCGGCGTGCTCGTCGGGGTGCACCTGCTGGCTAAGCACACTGCCGCCGGGCCGCAGCACCCGCGCCACCTCGGCCGGCGAAAGCTCTTCGTGCCGGCTGAGCACGAGGTCAAGGCTGCTGGCGGCCAGCGGCAGGCGCAGACTGCTGGCATGGATGACGGCCGCGCCCAGTGGCCGCAAGCGCTGGGCCGCGACGCGGACGTTGGGCGCCCACGCCTCCGACGCGACGGCCAGGCCGGTGAAACCGGCGAGGCGGGCGGCAAAGAACTCCCCGCCGCCGGTACCCAGGTCGAGCACGGCGGCGGCCCCGGCCAGCAAGTGCTCGGCGCGGGCGGCGTAGTCCCACGGCGGCGGCGGGCCGAGCGGGGCCGGCTCGTACTCAAAG
>JAYUUW010000364.1:0-4535 GCA_043754665.1 Anaerolineales bacterium
ATCACGAGCGTGGTCAAGATAGTTCTAAGCCGTTTCATTGATTGCTCTCCTGCCCCAGTGAATGCTGGACGGTTGTACCACCGGGCCAGGGGGGCGTCAAACGGCAGGTGGGAGGTGAGAGGTGGGAAGTGGGATGATGGAGCGGCAGGCCGAGCGTCACCGCGATCAAATGGCTGCGTTCGGTCCCACGGCCCGCGCTGGGTTTCCCCGCGGCCCAGTCCCTTCAGACCCTTTATACCCCTCGCCTGGTCCGGCCCGCAAAAAACCACTAAAACACGTGCCAAACACCCTAAAATCCACCCCATTATTACGTCAAGTTGGCATTTCGCATTAAATGAAGAGCCCAGGTATAATTCGCTATCAGTGGTGACCCGCCTACGCTCTTTAACAACGCCTTTTTTGGCCGTCTGGCGCACGCGCGGGGCGGCCCTGCTGGCAATTTTAGCCCTGGCGCTGCCAGCCACCGCACGGTGGTGGTGGCGCGGCGACCTGCCGGCCGGGGCCGACACCGCCATTCACCTGTTCCGGGCGGTGCAGCTCGACTGGGCGGTGCGGCACGGCTACCTCTACCCGCGCTGGTCGCCGGACATGGTGTTCGGCTTCGGCTACCCCCTCTTTCTGGTCCACGGGCCGGTCGCTCAATACGTCATCGTCGCCCTGCACGCGCTGGGCTTGAGCTTCATCGCCGCCACGCTGGCAGCGTTTGCGCTGGCCGATCTGCTGGGCGCGCTGGGGGTCTTCGCGCTGGTGCGGCGCTTGGGCCGGAGCGATCTGGCCGGGGTCGCGGCGGCGGCGGCTTATGTGTACGCCCCTTATGTGCTGGGCAGCCTGTATCGCGGCTCGCCGGCCGAGGCGCTGGCGCTGGGCCTGCTGCCGTGGTGTGTGTGGGCTTTTCTGCGGCTGCTGGCCGCACCGAGCCTGGGGCGGCTGGTCGGGGCCGGGGCGCTCTATGCGCTGCTGCCGCTGCTGCACAACCCCTCCACGGTGCTTGGCTCGCTGGCGCTGGGGGCGGTGGTCCTGCTGGCGGCGCTGGGGCGGGGGGGGCGCTGGCGGGCGCTGCTGGTGCGTTTAGCGCCACCCGCGCTGGCCGTTGGGCTGGGGCTGGTGCTTTCCGCATTCTACTGGCTGCCGGTGGTAGCCGAGGTTGGCGCGATCCAGATTGAGCGCGCCTACGCTACCGGCGTGCTCGACTATCACAACAACTTTCTATCTATGCGCGAGTTGTTCGCCGCGCCGGCCGCGTTCGATCCGCAGCTTATCGGCTGGAGCGCGCCGCGCAGTTACGGCTGGCCGGCGTTGCTGCTGGCCCTGGCGGCGGTCGTGCAGTGGCCGTGGCTGGCGCGTGCGCAGCGGCTGACACTGTTATTGGCGGTGGGCGGCGCGGCGGCGGCCGGCGCGCTCACGCTGCCGGGGGCGGTGTGGGCCTGGGAGCATGTGCCGGGCCTGAGCCTGGTGCAGTTTCCGGCGCGGCTGCTGGGGCCGGGCAGCCTGGCGCTGGCCGTGGCGGCCGGGCTGGCCTTTGCCAATCTCGCGGCCGCGCGCCGCACGGCGGCCCTGCTGGGCGTCGCCGGCCTGGCCTGCGGGCTGTTCGGGCTGGCGTGGACTTTTCAATACGGCGACCCGCTGACGCCCGCGAACCCCACGCTGGCCGATCTGCACGCCTTTGAGCAGCGCACCGGCGCCATTGGCACCACCACGGCCGGCGAGTACCTGCCGGTGGGCGTGCGCACCGTGCCGCCGCCCGTCACGCTGGCCGAGCGCTATGCCGCCGGCGCGCCCATTCTGCGGCTCGACCCGGCCAGCCTGCCAGCCGGCGCGGCCGTGCTGGCTCAGTCGGCCGGGCTGATTACGCAGTCCGTCAGCCTCGACACCCCCGTGGGGTTTGACGCGGTGTTCGAGGTGTTCAACTTTCCGGGCTGGCAGGCGCAGGTCGATGGTTTGCTGGTGCCGATCACAACCACCGACCCCTACGGCCTCATCGCCGTGCCGGTGCCGGCGGGCGCGCACACGGTTGCGATTGCGTTCGGCACCACCCCGGCGCGGCAGGCGGGCAGTGTGGTGTCGGCGCTGGGTTTGTTCGTCGGCGCGGCGCTGGTGGTGACGGCGCAGCGGCGCAAGACTATTCGCCCGGCGCTTGCGCCTGTGCCGCCGCTTGGCCGCGCGGCGTGGCCGGTGGTGGGGGTCAGTGTAGCGCTGTTGGTCTTCCGGGTAGGCGTGGCGGGCCGCGTGCCGACGCCCTACGCGGCGACGCACTTCGACGGCGTGGCGGTCGATAACGCGCAGCACCCGCTGGACCTGGCGTTTAGCGACCAGATGGTCTTGCTGGGGTACGACCAGGAGCGCGCCTCGGTCCCCTCCGGCGGCGCGGTGGCGGTGACGCTCTATTGGCGGGTCGCGCAGCTGCTGGCGGTCGACTACAGCACGACGCTGGCGCTGGTGGACGATGAGGGGCATGTGTACGCCCAGGCTGACTCGCAGCACCCCGCCGGCTTCCCGACCTCGCGCTGGCGGGCAGACCAGTATGGGCGCGATGTGCACCCGCTGATGCTGCTGCCGGGCACGCCGCCGGGTGAGTATCGCCTGATCGCGAACGTCTACCGCTACCCAGAGCTGACGGCGCTGACGGCCGGGGCTGAGATCGGCCAGTTGACCGTCACCCGCCCCGCGCGACCGGCGGTGCTTACCCCGCCCCAGCCGGTGGTCGGTGAACTATTTGGCGGTGTGGATTTGTTGGGCGTCGGTTTGGTACACACCGAAATCGGTGTGGGCGATGACGTGCCACTCGATCTGTATTGGGCAAGCGGTTGCCCATGCATCTCGTCCTGGCTCGAAATCTCGCTTTGGGCGGCAGATGACACGCAGGTCGCCCTATTCCAGACGCCGCTGCTGGCAACTGGATATGACACTGACGATTGGCGGCCCGGCGATCAGTGGCTTGGGCGGCGCAGCTTCCGGGTGCCGGCTGACTTGGCCAGTGGCGAATACACGCTCAGGCTGCGGTTGAACAGTCCTATGCCGAACCCGCTCAAACCCCATGCGGTCGGCGTAATCCACGTGACCGCGCCCGAGCGCGTTTACGCCGCGCCCACGCTGGCGCACACCGAAAGCGCCCGCTTCGGCGAGGTGGCCGAGCTAGTCGGCTGGGAGTGGCAAGACCAAACGCTCACGCTGGTCTGGCGCGCGCTGGGCACCGCCGACCGCAGTTACAGCGTGTTCGTGCATGCGCGCGACGCGGCTGGCGCGATCTACAGCCAGCGCGACACGCCGCCCGCAAACGGCGCCCGCCCCACCACCTCGTGGCTGGCGGGCGAGATTATTGTTGACACGTATCAGTTAGATGTGCCGCCCGGCGACCTGACGCTGGCGGTGGGCCTCTATGCTCCGCAGACCGGCGCGCGCCTGATGACGATTGACGGCGCCGACTTGCTGGTTCTGCGGCCGTAGACCAGAAAGGGACGTAGTATGAGCGACGGACCGATTCCCCAGATTCCTGAGCCGCCGAAAATTCGGCCGGTTAATATCGACGGGCAGATGCGCGACGCCTACCTCGACTACGCCATGAGCGTGATCGTGGCCCGCGCGCTGCCCGACGCCCGCGATGGCCTCAAGCCCGTGCATCGCCGCATCCTGTATGCCATGCACGACATGGGCATCCGCGCCAGTTCCACGCACAAGAAGTCGGCCCGCATCGTCGGCGAAGTGCTGGGCAAGTACCACCCGCACGGCGACATGGCCGTGTACGACGCCATGGCGCGCATGGCGCAGGACTTCTCGCTGCGCTACATGCTGATTGACGGCCAGGGCAACTTTGGCTCGGTCGATGGCGACCCGCCGGCGGCCATGCGCTACACCGAGGCTAAGCTGGCCCGCACCGCCGAAGAGATCTTGGTCGATATCGACAAAGACACCGTCAACTTCTCCGATAACTTCGACGGCTCGCTGCAAGAGCCCGACGTGCTGCCGGCGCGCTTTCCGAACTTATTACTCAACGGCACCAGCGGCATCGCCGTGGGCATGTCGACCAACATCCCGCCGCACAACCTGGGCGAGCTGGCCGACGCCATCAATTACCTGATCGACCGCTACGACGAGGTTGAGAACGTCACGGTCGAGGAGTTGATGCGTTTTGTGAAGGGGCCCGACTTCCCCACCGGCGGCCTGATCATCGGCGCTGAAGGCATCCTCGCGGCCTACGCCACCGGCCGGGGCCGCATCGTCATGCGCGCCGTGGCCCACATCGAGGAGATGACCAGCAGCCGCAACCGCATCGTCGTCACCGAAATCCCCTATCAGGTCAACAAGTCGGCCCTCATCGAGCGCATCGCCGACCTGGTGCGCGAAGGCCGGCTCGACCAAATCTCCGACCTGCGCGACGAGTCCGACCGGCGCGGCATGTCGATCGTCATCGAGCTTAAGCGCGGCGCGCAGCCGCGCAAGGTGCTCAACCAGCTCTTCAAGTTCACCGTGCTGCAAAGCACCTTTGGTGTGCAGTTGCTGGCGCTGGTGGCCGATGAAAACGGCCGCAGCGAGCCGCG
>JAYUUW010000365.1:0-1544 GCA_043754665.1 Anaerolineales bacterium
GGCCCCGACCATGACCTGCACTCGGGCGTCTTCGGCGGGTCGGTGCACAACCCGGCCCAGGTGCTGGCCGAACTCATTGCCGGCATGCACGACGCCGACGGCCGCGTGACCCTGCCCGGCTTCTACGACCGGGTGCGCACGCTGGGCGCCGACGAGCGCGCCGAGCTGGCCCGCAGCCCCATGAGTGACGAAACCTGGCGGGCCATGACTGGCGCACCCGCGCTATATGGCGAGGCCGGCTACAGCGCCGTGGAACGCGTGGGCGCGCGGCCGACGCTGGAGATCAACGGCCTGCTGTCGGGCTTCACCGGCGAAGGCTCGAAGACCGTGCTGCCGGCCAAGGCCATGGCCAAGATTTCGACCCGCCTGATCCCCGACCAGGACGACAAGCAGGTGGAGGCGCAGATGCGCGCCTACCTGACCGCCAAGGCCCCGCCCACCGTGCGCTGGGAGCTGAAGAGCCTGACCAGCGGCCCGGCCGTGCTGGTGGCGCGTGACACGCCCGCCATGCAGGCGGCCGTTAAGGCGCTGGAGGAGACCTTCGGCGTGAAGCCAGTGATGCGGCTGGAGGGCGGCAGCGTGCCAGTGGTCAGCCTGGTGCAGTCGGGCCTGGGGGTCGACTCAATCTTGATGGGCTTCGGCCTGCCGGACGACAACCTGCACGCGCCCAACGAGAAGCTGCACCTGCCCAACTACTTCCACGGCATCGACGCCTACATCCGCTTCTTCGACGAGGTGGCGCGGCTGTCGTAGCACGCGGAAACAAAAAGCGGCTGGGAGGCAGCACACTACCTCTCGGCCGCTTTTGATTCGGGCAGGCGGTTAGCGTTACGGCGCGCTCATGGCGCAGCGGAAGCCCACATCCACCTCGGCGAATTCGGGCGGCAGGTGGTAGCGGCGGGTCGTGGTGTAGAACGCGCCGTCGGTGTTGCCGAACGAGCCGCCGCGCAGCACCCGGCCGTCGCCGAACTCCGGGCCGGGCGGGTTATCGGTCACCGACTCGGCGTAATACTGGCTGTCGTAGGTGTCGGCCACCCACTCCAGCACGTTGCCGGCCATGTCGAACACATCGAACGGGCTGAGGCCGGCCTTGAAGCTGCCGACGCCCACTGTGTCGCCTTCTTTGGCGGGCAGGCGCGCCAGGTCAAAATCTGCGCCCCACGGGTAGGTGCGGTTGTCGCCGCCGGTGGCCGCGAATTCCCACTCGGCCTCGGTCGGCAGGCGCTTCCCGCCGTCCCAATTGCAGAAGTTCACTGCCTGGTCCCAACTGACGGAGATCACCGGATGGTTGGCAAACGTCGGGTCGCCAAAGTAGGTCGGCCGCGTGAACGAGCCGGGCGCGTTCGGCGGTAGGCAGACCGTCTCGCTGACGCACACCAGATAGCGCGCGTTGGTGACCTCGAATTGGTCGAAATAGAACGCGGACAGCGTCACGGGGTGCAGCGGCTGCTCGTCGACCTGGCCGACGGTCGAGCCCATGTTGAAGCTGCCGGCCGGGATGAGCACCATGCCGGGCGGGATGACGGCGACGGGTGGCTCGGTGG
>JAYUUW010000366.1:0-2164 GCA_043754665.1 Anaerolineales bacterium
GTTGTAAAGTTCGGTGTATCCGACCGCAGGGCGACGGCCTGGTCAAAAAACCGCAGATGCAGCGGCGCGTCGTTGAGCCAGGAAGTCGTGGTCGGCATATTGAGCGGGCGAGACGGAGGGGATTATACGCCAGACAGCGCGGCTTGCGCGGGCTGGCGCGAAAGTGCGGAAAGAGTGGGGAGTTGGACGGTCGGCGGGCTAGCCGAGCCACGCGAAGCAGCACACGCCCTCGCCCAAAGCGGGCGTGAGGTCATACAGCGCGCTGCCGTCGGCGGGGGCGTACAGGAGGCTGGGGGTATAGGGGAAGTGCACCAACGCGCCGCTGCCGTCGGGCGCCCACGTGATTACCGCGCTCCACCAGTCGCGGGTGACGGGCAGGCCGTTCACCTTGCGCACGGCCGCGTCGCCCAACGTGTAGGTGAATAGACCGCGTGTCTGGTAGTCGGTGCCAATCTCGTTCGTGATTCCCCAGGCGAGTTGGCCATTCACCAGGAACGATGGCCCAAGCTGGGCTAACTCACCCTCGGCAGCGGTCACAATTGGAAACAACTGGTCGAGCACGAAGGCCGCCGTGTCAGTGTCCAATCGCCAGATTTCGCCCGACATAGAGAAGTGAATGGAATCTGCGTCTTGGGTTTGCCGCACTACGAACAGCCGACCGTCGGCCATCCAGGTTGCGCGAACCACCGGCCAGGGATACTCGTCCGAATTGGGTATTTCGATGCTCAGGCCCGTCGCCACGCTGATCACGGCGTAGTGAGCGCCCTCATAGTGACCGACATACGTCAACAGGTAGTCGCCAGCGGCCGACCACGTCCACGGAAAGTAGAAGGCGTCGTCGCTTCCGCCGGTGGGTGGCGAGGTCCAGGGAGCAAACCGCGCGAGCTTAGGCTGCACCGTGTCGGGCACCTTGTGGGCGATCAGCAGCCGAGGTGTTTGCTCGGGCTCGGCCAACCACACGCCTGCGCCGTCATTCCAGGCCAGCGTTGAACTGTCCGGTGACCACACTAGCGCTCCTGCGCGTAGACACCCGCGGCTGTACTCAATGCTCTCAACTTTAAAACACGCACCCACTTCCCTGGGTTGGTCCGGCGTGTCCGTACGCACCATGAATACGGTCCCGGTGTACACCCCGTAGTCTTCCACCCCAGGTGCCAGCGCAGCCTTTGTGATGTATGCCAGCCACTCGCCATCGGGCGACAGCGCCAGGGCGAGCAGACCGCGCTCCGCCAGCGTGCTCACGTGAACCGGCAAAATCTGGCGGGTGTCGAGGTTGAACAGGTCGATTTCAAAGGTAGTGCTCACTTCGCCCGCCCGCTCGATGGCAATGGTGCGGCTGGCCGCGCTGACCACGAATTGTTTGACCGCGCCGGCCGATAAGCCTTCCGTGGCCAGCGGCGGCTCCAACAGCGTTTCGATCTGGCCGGATTGTTTGTGCCAGAGCATCAAGCGGCCGCGATCCAAAAACAGCACATCACGCGCCAGCGTGGGCAGATCATTGGCTGTCACCGTCTGCACGGGCGGCACGACGATGGCCGTCGCGGTGGCGGTGGGCGTGGCAGTGTCGGTCCAGGTTGGCGGCGGCGTTGGCGATGGGCCAGTGGTGGCCGACGGGTAGGGCGTAGGCGTGATGAAAATTGGATAGGGGTAGGGGGTATCGGTCGGCCACCGGGTGGGCGTGCCGTTGGGGTAAGGGCCGAGCGTCGCGGTGGCGGGGGGCGGCAGCAGGGCCGCCTGCGTTACCGCCTGCGTTGCCGCCGGTATTGCGCTGCTCGTAGGCGTGGCGGCATCGCCCAACGCGCTTGGCTGCCCGCATGCCGCCAGCAACAACAGCAGCGCCGTCGTGATGGTTGCCGTTCTGTGCATGTTGCGCCCCCTTCTACCACCCAGCGCTGGCCGCCGCCTAGTGGCGTCAGGCACCCGCGCCGCATTCATCGCCCATAACCGCAGACGCGCCTCGTGGCCGGAAAGTTCCGCGGCCGGCGGTTAGCTTTGCAGCAGGCTCTTGCGCAAGAAGACTTCCAGCGTGCGCTGGATGTCGGTTTGCAAATCGTGGTCGGCGGGGACTTCAAACGCGGCCCGCAGCGCCGTTTCGATCTCGGCCACGGTGTGCGCGCCGTCACACAGGTCCCAGATCACGCGCGCGGTGGGGTTGAGGGCGTGG
>JAYUUW010000367.1:0-1699 GCA_043754665.1 Anaerolineales bacterium
AGCCGGCCGACATCTTCACAGGCGGCGCCGAAGCCGACGATGTTGTGCAGGCTTTCGGTGCCGGCCCGCCGCCCGCTTTCCTGATGGCCGCCCAGCAGCAACGGCGCAAACGGGCGGTCGCGTTTGACATACACTGCGCCGATGCCTTTGGGGCCATAGAGTTTGTGCGCCGAAAACGAAGCGTAGTCGACCCCCCAATCGTGGACAGTGATGGGGACCTTCCCCAGCGCCTGCACACAATCGGTCAGCACCAACGCGCCGTGCCGGCGGGCAATGGCCACCACCGCCGGGAGGTCTTGCAGGACGCCGGTTTCATTGTTGGCCAACATGCAGCAGACCAACGCCGTCTCGGCGTCCACGCGCTGTTCCAATTCAGCCAAGACGACGCGCCCCTGGCGATCTACCGGGCAATATTCGACCACCACGCCCTGGGTTTCCAGGTGGGCCAGCATGTTGAGGACCGACGGATGTTCGATCGGCGTCGACACGATCTTCCGTTTGTGCGGAGAGAAGTGGGCGCTGACCGATTTGAGCACGGCATTGTTGGCTTCGGTGGCACAGCTCGTAAAGAACACCTCATCGGCATCGGCCTGAATGGCCGCCGCCACGTGCCGCCGGGCTTGTTCGATGAGCTCGGCGGCTTTGCGGCCCGACCCATAGAACGAGGAGGGGTTGCCATAGTGGACGGCCAGCGCCCGGTTCATTTGGCGCTGGACCCGGCGGCTCACCGGCGTGGTGGCATTGTGGTCAAGGTAGACCTGCCGCCTGACCTGAAACACGTGCTGCAAGAACGCCAGCATTTGGATTTCCATGCGAGACCCTCCAGGAGGACATATTACTGCTAATCGGCCGGGCGCAGCGTATAAGGAGTATGTTGGCTTGACGGCTTAATGCCAAGCTACTTAAGTATTGTTCGGGGGTACGGGGTGGGGGTGGCGGTGATTGGGGCGCGGCGGCGGGTGGTTGATGGCCCGGGGTCTTATACGGGGTCAGGGCGACCGCCTGCCACTACCAGTCGGGCGGTTTTAGCGTTTAGGCGGCATTTTTGGACAAAATAACGACTCCCGGTCGATTGGGTCACTTGTCAAAACAGTCGTGTCGGCTTATAACTGGCAATAGCGATAGCGGTATTGTCAGTGGTGACCCGCAGTGACATAGCTTGAAGGCGTCGTTAGGCCGGGGGGAAAGAGACGACCATGCTAAACCTGTTACAACCCCGATTCGTCACAAATGCAGACGGCCAAAGAGTGGCCGTCATTGTTACGATGGCCGAGTGGGAAAAGTTGATTTTGGAGCTAGAGGAACTGGGCGACTTGCGCGCTTTTGACGAGGCGCTGGCCGGCGACCTGGATGCGCTGCCCCTGGCAGAAGCCCGGGCGGAGGTTGAGCAAGCGCGAGCCAAGTTGTAAATTCGGGCCGTGAATTATTCCGTCCTGGTTGCCCGCGCTGCCCGCCACGATTTACGCAGCCTGCCCGCCGCCGCTTATGAGCGCGTTTGGGCCGCGATCGAAACGCTGCGCGACACCCCGCGCCCGAACGGCTGTATCCGTTTGACCGGCCGAGCGGGGTGGCGGACACGCGTAGGCGACTATCGCATCATCTATACCATTGATGATGCCGCCCACACCGTAATGGTACTGCGAGTCGGGCAGCGGGGCGGGGTATATCGTTAGTCGGCAGCCAGTCGGTTCACCATGCA
>JAYUUW010000368.1:0-1527 GCA_043754665.1 Anaerolineales bacterium
TCCATTGGGTGCAGAGTGGGCATCATGTGGGCGGCCACGCCGCTTACCGCCAAGACGCCAGCCGGGGCGGCACGGCGGTGCATCAGGTCTTTGCGAACTGGCAGGAGCTTCCCCAGGGCGGTGACGGGTGGCTGCGGCTGGTGACGTTTGGGAGCCGCCAGGCGCGCGTGCAGACGTTTTCCCCCGCGCTGGGCCAGGTCAATGCTGACGCCGACCACAAGTTTGCGGTCACGCTCTGACCGGCGGGCCGCCTACCCCTCCCCCTGACCCACACGCCCGCGCCAACCCCTTGTTTTCCCGCGCAAGTTGCCTCTTGCTAAACCAACATTTACTCCCTACCCTTAAATTGCTGGCCCGCTCAGCCCTGCTCCTTACCAACCAACCCGCCCCCCACCGCCAAGCGCAACACTTGCGACACTCGCAACACTTCCCGCGTAGCTGACCCCAAGCGCAACACTCGCGACACTTGCGACACTTCCCGCGCACCTCCGACCTCTCACCTCTGACCTCCGACCTCTCACCTCCCACCTCCCCATTGCCTTCCCAGCCCAGACTAGGTACACTTCTCTCACACCGGCCGACGCGCCGTTCAGGAATCCCATGCACATTCGGACCGTGACCTACTTTCTCGACTCGGCCTACCCGCTCGACGAAGCGCGCTTCGCCGCCGCCGGGCGCGCCGTCAGCGAAGTTAAGGACGCCCTGACCGAGGCCGGCTATGTGGTGCAGACCACCCGCCTGGCGCTCTCGCCCTTCCCACGTGTGCTGGCCGGCGCCGACCCCGGCCGCCTGGTGCAGCTCGCCCTCGACCTGGAGGCCGCCTGCTTCGTCCACAAGGTCGACTACGCCAGCCTCGGCCCGGCCCGGCCCGCCGACGGCCCGGCCTACTACCTGGCCATCCCTGAGGCCCTGCGCGTCACCGAGCACATCTTCGCCTCGGCCGTCATCGCCGAGGGGCCGGCCGGCGTCAGCCTGCCCGCCGTGCGCTGGGCGGCGGAGGTCATCCAGCGCTGCGCCACGCTCACGCCCGATGGCTTCGGCAACCTGCGCTTCAGCGCCCTGGCCAACGTGCCGCCCGGCGCGCCGTTCTTCCCCGCCGCCTACCACGACGGCGGCGCGCCCAGCTTCGCCATCGGTGTCGAAGCCGCCGACCTGGCCGTCACCGCCTGCCTGGAAGCCACCTCGCTGGCCGACGCCCGCGCCCGCCTGGTGCGCGCCGTGGAAGAGCACGCCGGGCGCATCGCCAAAGCCGCCCGCAAACCGGGCCAGCGCGGCCTGCGCTTCGGCGGCATTGACTTCACGCTCGCGCCCTTCCCCGAGACCGCCCGCTCATTGGGGGCCGCGCTGGAGCGCCTTACCGGCCAGCCGCTCGGGCAGCATGGCACGCTGGCCGCCGCCGCCTTCTTGGCCGACGCGCTCGACCGGGCGACGCGCAGCGTCCCGCACGTGGGCTTCTCGGGCCTGTTCTTCCCGGTGCTGGAAGATGCCGTGCTGGCCGCCCGCGCCGCCGAGGGCCGCCTGACCGTC
>JAYUUW010000369.1:0-3220 GCA_043754665.1 Anaerolineales bacterium
CCTCCGCTTGCCCTCGCCCAACTCTTGCAGTTGTGCCAGGGACCTCCGCTAGCCTGGGCCTGCTCCGAACGGGCAAACTCAGGCGCCACGTTCGCCCGCGACACGCGCGGGTTCGCGCCCGGCCAGTTTGCGGCTTCCGGCCGGAGCAGCGTCGCCCATAAAAGCCGCACCCTCGCGCCAGCCAGATCAAGGCGCGCGCAGCCTACGGGCTGTCTCAACCGGGCGAGTCAGGCGGCCACTCGAGTGGCCGGCGATCCAACAGGAAACGCGGGAAACGCAGCTCGCAGCGGTGCCAGCGCCGACGGACGGGGTGCGCCGCGCCCTCGGCGGCCAACTGGCTGCGGTCGGCCGCATCAGGCGCGAATATCTAGGGAGGTGTCATTGAAATCTAAGTGGGAACGCAAGCGGCCGGCGCGGCCGGGCTCGCTGGGCCACCAGCTGCTCCAGGTGCTGCAGGCGGTGTTCCAGCCGGGTACGTCGCGGCACGACGCCAAGCAGCGCGGCGAGGCGGAGGTGCTGATCTTTGGCAAGGAGACCATGCGCAAGTACACGACGCAGGCCTTCGAGCTGGCGGCATTCGTCCGCGCGAATGACCCGGAGTGCCGGCAGCCCGAGGCGATCACCTCCGCGATGTGCGCGGCCTTCATTGACACGCTGGTGGGGCGCGGCCTGGCCGGTGGCACGCTAGGGCGGTACGTCGCCTTGATTCGCAAGCTCGACCGGGCGCTGCGCCACCTGGGCCGGGTGCCGGACGACGCGCCGGCGCTGCTGCCGACCAAGGAGCAGGGCGGCACGTGGAGCTTCCGGGCCAACACCTCGACCCAGGCCTACAGCGAGGCCCAGGCGCTGGAGATCCTGACCGAGATCCGCACGCGGGGTTCTCAGAAGTACCGCGCGGTGGCGGCGCAGGTGGTCGAGTTGATGCTGGGGACAGGGCTACGGATCCAGGAAGCGGTCTACCTGCGAGCCGAGACCATTGACCTGGTCGGCCGGCAGGTCCACCTGGTGAAGAACACCAGCCGGACGAAGGGCGGCAAGCCGCGCACGCCGAGTCCATACGACCTAGCATTTGACGATTTCATGACTGAGTTGCGGGAGCAGGGGGCGGCGAACGTAGAGGACTACGGCTGCATGTTCCATGATCGGGCTAGCCTGCCGGGCCACGTTCGGGCCGAGATCCGGCGCGCCTGCCGAACGCTGGGGATCAAGCCGCTGGGCTCGCACGGGTTTCGGAAACTCAACGCTCAGGCGATGCATGCGGCGCTACTCGAGCAGGGGCTGGGCGACGAGGCCGCCCGGCTCGAAGTGGCGCGGCACCTGGGCCACAACCGGGTGCGGGTGACGGTGCAGTCCTATGTGTCGGCGGAGCGGCAACAGGGTTGACGTGTAAACGACAACCACCGGCTGTTACCGTTGCGGCGACCTTGCTCGAGTCTATAATCAAGTCGGCCAGCCAAGTGCTGGCAGAGGACGTCACCCGTCAAGCCTTGATCCCGGGACACCTTGTATGCTGAGCCTAGATGACTACCTGGCGCGCTGGGCGCGCCTGCATACCGACCGCAACCGCACCCGCTGGACGGCGGCAACGCAGCAGCGCGCCCCCCACAAACCGTTCCTGCTGCTGGCGGTGACCGACCTGATCGCCAACGGCAAGTTGACGGCCAACTTCATCCCATTCACGCCCGAGCTCCGCGATGCTTTCTACCTGTATTGGACGCGCTGCTTTTGGCGTGGCCGCGCGCTGGCTGCCCGGCGCATGGCTGGCGCGGGGGGCTGAGCACGGGGGTGCTTAGCGCGGGAGTGAATGCAATGGTGATTGTCGTGCTCATTAGCTTGCCGAAGGGGATCTAGGCCGCCGGTAGCGGAACCAGGTGGGTGTCAAAGTCGTCTAGTTATAGGGGTGAGCACCATGCGACGAGCCTGGCTTTTGTCGACCGTATTGATCTGCTTGGGCGTCACGGCCTGCCGCGCGCAGCCTGGCCCAGCCACAACCACGCCACCGCCCGCGACGCAAGTCGTCGTGACCACGCGCCTGCTGGCGCTCCTGGGGCCGGCTGAGTTGACGCTGAACGATGGCTGCCTGCGGGCCGGCGACCATGTGCTGGTCTGGCCCCCAGAGTTCAGCGTCAGCGTGGAAGCCAACCAGGTTACGGTAACCGATGGCGACGCGGGCGAGCGCGCCGTCTGGCATGTGGGCGACGCGGTCTGGCTTGGCGGCGGCGAGATCAGTCGCGCGTCCATCCACACCGAGGCCGGCCAGCGGTGGCTAGGCGATTGTGACGGCGCCAACGCCTATTGGTTAGTCGGCGGAATCAACGTAACCGTCCCGGCGACAGCCACGATCCCTGCACTCAGCCCTACAACGCGGCCCGCTCAGACATCAACCCCGCCACTCACTCCCTTGCCCCCTGAGACCGTTGCCCCGACCGTTACGCGCGAGCCAACCCCACCACTCATCACCCCGGCGCCATCTGCGCCGGCAAATGGCCTCAGCGCGCGCGAGACCCTGGTATCGCCGAACGGTCAATGGACAGCCGGGACGAGCTTCGGGCAGCCAGCAAACGAAGCGGAGGACCAAGTTCAAATCAATGTCCAGCGCGTGGATGGTACCCAGACCTGGACTATCGTCGTGGACTATCGCCAGTCGGTTTTGGGATCCACCCAAACTCGCCTGCAGCATTGGTCTCACGACAGCCGATACTTCTACTTCTCATCCTGGCAAATCCCCGATGGCGGCTGCCACGACTTTTCTCCCGCGCTTTCGGCCTGGCAGCGCCTGGATGTTGAAACAGGGACGGTCACCGATTATCCGCTACCGGCGGGAAGAGGCCACGCCCTCTCGCCCGACGATTCACGCCTGGCCTACACCAGCGCTGAAGCGCCTGTGCAGCTTATCTGGCGCGACCTGACTACGGGTGACGAACAAGCGCTACGTCTACCCCTGCCAGAGCCGGTGCTCGAGACAGCGCAGGCCGGAAACATCATTTGGTCGCCGTCCGGCGAAGCCCTGATCATGGCAGCCGCCAATCACAACACGTTGTGCAGCGATGTGCGGCCTCAGTTTTCACTCTGGCGCGTCAATTTGAACCCGCCCGCCGTAATGGCCCTCGTGGAGCCGGGCGAGGTTCAGATTCGTCCGCTGTATTGGACAACGGCAGAGCGGATTTTGGTCGGCGACTGGAATGGGCTGACGTGGTGGATGGATACTGAGAGCGGCCGG
>JAYUUW010000370.1:0-3087 GCA_043754665.1 Anaerolineales bacterium
CGCCATGCCCCGGTAGCGCCCCTCGGAGGCCGCGCCGTTGCCGGCGGCGATGGAGGCGGTCATGAGGCCGTGCCAACTGGTGGGCTCGGCGCGCTTGAAGCCAGGGCGCACCTCCGGCTCGGTGAGTGTGGCGTCGACAAAGGCGCGCACGCGGTTGACCGGCTCGGTGAGGTCTTGGTGCGGGTAGAAGCCGGAATCGAGAAAGGCCACGGTCACGCCCCGGCCGGTGTAGTTGGGGTTGGCGCGCATGCGGACGGGCGTGGGCAGCAGCGCCGGGTCGTCGCGGTCGTACACCGGGTAGGAGTGGCCGAGTTCGTTGTGCAGCGAGGTGTCACTGCGGCGGCCGTGCAGGTCGGCGATGGCCATACGGACACAGTCGGGGCAGATGCCGTCCGGTGTGCGCCAGGCCGGGTGCTGCCTGCGCAGGCGCAGCAGCAGGCCGCGCTCCAGCGCCCGGTGCAGCGGGGCGAGGGCGCTCTCGAATGGGCGGCGGCAGAGTAAGCACACCACGGCTTCCGGCGCCGTGGCGACAGGGCTGAGCATGAGCGGCGGAACGCCTTTCGCCTACGGTGAGGTGAATTAGGCGCGGATTGTAACGGGGGGCCTGGGGGGCGTCAACCGGCGGGCGGAGAGCGAAGGGTATGAAGGGAAAGGCGGGGATGCTTCGCTAGGGACTCGGGGGCGGTAAGGCAAGGGCCTAAAGGGTCTAAAGAGTTTTAGCGCGGACCGGGGAGACGGCAGAGGGACGGTGGGTAGCGGGCGAAGCGGGACCCAACGTACTCGTGGGGAAGCGAGATCAACGGCAGCGCTGAAGTCGACCGCTGTAAGGCCGCACAAATCAGCAATCAAAGATCAAAAATCTGCAATCCCCGTCAGGCGTTGCTGGTGGCGAGGCGCAGGCCGGCGTCGCGGACGAAGGCATCGACGGCGGGGCCTTGGGGCACGGTGACAAGACGCGGCGTGGTGCGCGGCGAGCGGTTGAGGATAAAGTGATAGACGCGCGGGCCGGCGTCGCTCCAGCGGGGCAGGAGGTAAATCGGCTCCTCAATCTGCCAGCCGAGGTCAAGCGCGGCGAGCAGCACCCGATACTGCGGCTCGACCGGACTGGGGTGCGACGGCTGCTGCAAGGGCTCCCACCGAGCATCGCTAGGTACGCTGTGTGCCATGAGCATCACCACCTCCTCCCTACCGCCGCTAGCCCCCCTGCCCGGCTGCGCTTCCCGGTAGACACACTCTAGCTGGGCCGGCTTAGGGCCGCGTCAACCGGCGATTAAGGCTAATTGACGTCGGCCGGCTGAATCGGGCCGGAAATGGGCGCTTCAGCGCCGGCGTTGAGCTCGTGCATCTCGCCGCTGCTCATGAAGATCACGCGCTCGGCGATGTTGACCACCCGGTCGCCAATGCGCTCCAGGTTGTGGGCCGAGAACAGCAGGTAGAGCGCCCGCGTGGTCGTGGTGGGGTCTTCCAGAATGTAGGTGAGAATCTCGCGGAAGATTTGGTTGTAGAGGTCGTCGACGGCATCATCGCGGGCGGCCACGGCGCGGGCCTTGTCGGCATCGCGCGTCACGTAGGCGTCGAGGGCGTCTTGCAGCATCGCCCGGTCAATCTCGGCCATGCGCGGCAGGTCGATGAGCGGCTTGAGCAGCGGCTCGTCGCCCATGCGCAGCACGGTCTTGGCGATGCCGGCGGCATAGTCGCCCATGCGCTCCAGCTCGCTGCACAATATGACCGTGGCGATCACCAAGCGCAGGTCGCCCGCGGTGGGCTGCTGGGTGGCGATGGTGGTCAGGCAGGCCTCTTCGATTTGGAAGCGCAGACCATTGATTTGGCCGTCGTCGGCAACGACCTCGCGCGCCAGGCGCACATCGCGCACTGACAGGCAGCGGATAGCGCGGGAGATGGCAGTGTCGATCAGGCTGCCCATGCGCAGCAGGTTGTCCTGAATGCGCTGGAGGTCGCGGTCGAGAATTTGGCGGGTGACAACATTCATGAGATGGGCCTTAGGGCGGGCGGGTTGAGCCACAGGGGCTGGTCGGCCCCGGCGCCGGCGGGCCGGGCCAAGATTTCGACCAGCCCTTCCAGGCGGCAGTGGTGCAGGCGGGTAGTGAGAAACGCGGCGAGGCTGGTGACGCCGTCAGGCTGCGCCAGGCGGATGACGACGCGGACGGGCGGGTTGTGCGCTTTGTGAATGGTCACTTCGTCGATCTGCGCGGCGGCGCTCAGGGCCGTCCCGCCCCGCTCCGCGTCGGGCAAAAGGCGCACGCGGCCTTTGGTGAGGTCGAGGGCGTCGGCCAGGCGCAGCACGCCTGCTTCCAACGTAAGGCAGCGCAGCGAGGCGTCGAGCGCGGTCACGGCGTGCAGCGCCTCGGCCAGCACGGTGGTGCGGTCGCGCACGGAATACAGGCCATCGAGCAGTTCGCGCCCCTTCACAGCCGCCAGCGCCAGGCCGCCGGCCGAGGGCGACTCGGCCTGAACGGCCAGCCCCAGGTCGTGCAGGGCGGCGGCCAGCACCACCACCACTTCGGCGTCGTCGGCGGTCAGGCGGTGGTGGCCTACGATGGCTGGCACCTGGCCGCCATCGCGCAGCAGGCGCAGCAGCTTGAGGCCGGCGTTGGCGACGATGCGAATATGCACCTCGCCGCAATCGCCCAGCCCCAGCCGCTCGGCGGCGTTGACGTTGGCGCAGCGCCAGAACTGGCGCAGCTCGTCGTCGGTGTTGATGCGGTCGGCCAGCGCCAGCAGGCGCGGGTTGTGGCGGGCAGGCACCGAAAAGCTGGGGGCCTCGGCGGCCACGGCCAGCGGCAGGCGGGCGACGGCGGTGTGCGTGGCGTAATCGTTCATGGCAACCTCCCTGCCCTAACCAAACCGGCCGGTGACGTAATCTTCGGTGCGCTTGTCTTTGGGGCGCGTGAAGATGGTGTTGGTCTCTGACACCTCAATCACGGTGCCGGCGCGGCCATGGTCGTTGGAGAGCATCATCATGGCGGTCTGGTCGGAGACACGGGCCGCCTGCTGCATGTTGTGCGTGACAATGATGATGGTGTAGTCGCGCACCAGTTCGCGCATCAGGGCTTCGATCTTGAGCGT
>JAYUUW010000371.1:0-8037 GCA_043754665.1 Anaerolineales bacterium
TACACCCTTTCCAAACGTTTGATGACAGTAGCGTCCCGCACACGGACAGTAAACTGCCACAACAAAAATGTGTCAACTTATTGTGACACGATCCCTTAGTCGTCCCCATATGGCTACTTGCGTTGAACTGAGTTTCGGACCTTCACTTTAGACCCTTCAGACCCTTTCCCCATCAGGCCCATCAACCACCATGCCGCTTTCCTTCACTGCCTCCGGCCCCGCCACCGCCCCGACGATCGTCTTCCTGCACGGCGGCGGCATCGGCGGGTGGATGTGGCGTAAGCAGGTGGCCGCCTTTGAGGCCGACTATCACTGCCTGGTGCCGACCTTGCCGGAGCAGGGCCAGACGGCCGAGGGCGGCGAGTTCAGTATGCGGAGCGCGACGACGCAGGCGGCCGAGTTGATCCACAAGCACGCGCACGACGGCCGGGCGCATGTGGTGGGCTTGTCGCTGGGGGCGCAGGTGGGCGTGGCGCTGTTCGCGGTGGCGGCGCGGCTGCTGGACCGCAGCCTGCTGAGCGGGGCGCTGGTGCGGCCGATGCCGGGCGCGGGGCTGATCGCGGCGAGCGTAAAGCTATACGACCCGATGAAGAATTGGGCCGTGATGATCCGCGCCAACTTCAAGAGCCTGGGTCTGCCGGAGGAATATTATGCCGACTTTGCGGCCGACACGCGCGGCACGAGCAGCGCGGCGTTGGCGCGCATCCTCACGGCCAACATGAGCTTCCCCCTGCCCCCCGGCCTGACGCGCCTGGCGACGCCGGTGCTGATCACTGTCGGCCAGAAGGAGCCCGGCACCATGAAGCGTTCGGCGCGGATGATCTCGGCGGCGATGCTGGGCGGGCAGGCGTACCAGGTGCACGGCCAGGGCCACAACTGGCCGCTGCAAGCGCCGGAGCTGTTCAACCGCACGCTGCGGGCCTGGCTGACCGAGCAGCCGCTGCCGGCCGAGTTGGAGCCGGTGCCGCGGCGGTAGAGGGCAGACCTAACCCCCCGGCCCCCATCCCGCGCTGAGTACAGCGGACGGGAAGGGGGTGCCTGAGTGACAGGGCGGCGAGGGGTCGCAGCGGTGAGGGGGCATGGCAGGAGGCAGCGGAGAGAGGAGGGGTTGGTCGCCCTCATCCCCCGGCCCACATCCCGCGCTGAGTACAGCGGCAGTGGGAAGGGGTGCCTATGTGACGAGGCTGCGAGGAGATCGGCGGAGCGATCTAAGACTCTGATCTCGGTCAGCCGCGAACGTCAGTTGTATAATCCCACTCCTATGAGCAAACTTACCTCGCTGACTGAGGCGATTGCGGTGCATGTGCATGACGGCGATCTCGTGTACGCGGCGGGCTTCACGCATTTGATCCCGTTTGCGGCAGGGCACGAGATCATCCGGCAGGGGCGGCGGCGGCTGACGCTGGCGCGGGCCACGCCGGATATCATCTATGAGCAGATGATCGCGGCGGGGTGCGCGGAGAAGCTGGTCTTCTCGTACTCGGGCAACCCCGGCGTCGGCTCGCTGCGGCAGGTGCGGGCCGAGATCGAGGCGGGCCGGCTGGCGATTGAGGAGTACAGCCACTTCGCCATGATCACGCGGCTGACGGCCGGGGCGAGCGGGCTGCCGTTTCTGCCAATGCAGGCCACGGGGGCCGACGACCTGGCGCACGCCAATCCGCAGTACCGCACCATCGCCGACCCGTACGGCGGGCGGCCGCTGACCACGGTGCCGGCGCTGACGCCCGACGTGACGCTGCTGCACGCCCAGCGGGCCGACATCCACGGCAACACGCAAATTTGGGGCATCATTGGGGAGCAGCGCGAGGCCGCGTTTGCCGCCCAGCGCGTAATCGTGACGGCGGAGGAGATCGTGGACGAGGCGGTGATCCGCTCGGACCCGAACCGGACGATACTGCCGGCCATGCGGGTGAGCGCAGTGTGCCACGTGCCGTATGCCGCGCACCCGTCGTACACGCAGGGCTATTACGACCGCGACAACGCGTTCTATTTGGACTGGGACAAGCGCTCGGCCACGCCGGAGGGCTTGCGGGCCTGGTTGGACGAGTGGGTGTACGGCCTGCCGGACCGGGCGGCCTATTGGGACAAGCTGGGCGCGGAGGTGCAGGCGCGGCTGGCGGTGAAGCCGAAGTGGAGCGCGCCCGTGAATTACGGCGAGTTCTAGCCGGAAAAACATTGGCCACGAATTACACGAAGGGGGTTAGGGGAGAACGTGGTTGGAGGTGGCAGTCGAGGCGGGGAACGGGGCGAACGGATTTCGCGGTCAACGTAGGTGGAGTGGGTAAAATTATTTTGTCGTCTAATCTTGTCTCGGGCGGGGGCGTGACGTTGGGAGGGGGAAGCCGCCCGAGCGCCCCACCCTACGCAGAGCGCACGCGACGGCTGGGGTGGTTGGAAGTAGCGGGAAAGCATCAGCATGCTGGCTTATCTTGATCTGCACCAGAAAATTAGCCGGGCCGAGTTCAAGCGGCGGGCCGAGCCGCTGCAATGGCGGCTGTATGCGCTGCAGCAGGCGCTGTTTCAGCAGAAGGTGCCGGTGGTGGTGGTGCTGGAAGGCTGGGCGGCGGCCGGCAAGGGCGGCGTGATCAGCCGGCTGGCCGAGGAGCTCGACCCACGCGGCTTGCGAGTGGTGCCGGTGCAGCCGGCCCGGCCCGATGAGCAGCGCTTCCCGTGGCTGCATCGCTTCTGGCTCAACGCGCCGGCGGCCGGGCAGATCGTCATCTTCGACGGCTCGTGGTATCGGCCGGTGCTGATCGAACGGCTGCTGAGCCTGGGCGGGCACGGCGCGCGGCAGGCGGCCTATCAGGACATTCTCGACTTCGAACAGACGCTGACGGCGAACGGCGCGGTGCTGCTCAAGTTTTGGCTGCACATCAGCAAGAAGACGCAGCGCCGCCGGTTTGAAGCGCTGCTCGACAGCAAGCTGACGCGCTGGCAAATAGACGCCGAAGACCTGGCCCAGCACGAGCGCTACCGCCGCTATTACAAGCTAGTGGAAGCGGCGCTGGCCCGCACCGAAGCGCCGCACGCGCCGTGGACGCTGGTGGAAGCGACCGACAAGCCCTTTGCCCAACTAAAAGTGCTGGAGACGCTGGTGAGCGTGCTGGAGCAGCGGCTGGGCGAACAAGCGCCCGCGCCCGCCGCCGACCTGGCCGCCGCCTCCGCCGAGGACGCGCCGGCCGAAGCCGTGGAAAAGATCGCTGACGCGGAAGCCGCCGAGGACGCCGACCATGCTTGAGCGCGTCGACCTCGCCGCCACGCTGACCGACGCCGACTACAAGCGCCGCCTCAAGGCGCTGCAAGCCCGGCTGCACACCCAGGCCAACCAGGTGTACCAGCAGGCGCGGCCGGTGGTGCTGGTATTTGAAGGCTGGGACGCGGCCGGCAAGGGCGGCGCGATTAAGCGGCTGACCACGGCGCTCGACCCGCGCGGCTACGTGGTGCACCCGATTGCCGCACCGGCCGGCGACGACCAAGACCGCCACTACCTGTATCGCTTTTGGCGGCGGCTGCCGCCGGCCGGGCAGATCGCCGTGTTCGATCGCTCGTGGTACGGGCGCGTGCTGGTCGAGCGGGTAGAGGGCTTCTGCGCGCCGGAGGATTGGCAGCGGGCCTATGCCGAGATCAACCAGTTCGAGCGGCAGTTGCACGCGGCCGGCGCGGTGATCTGCAAATTCTGGCTGCACATCAGCGCGGAAGAGCAGCTACAGCGCTTTCAGGAGCGGGCCGCCAACGCGGTGAAGGCCTGGAAGCTGACGCCCGACGACTGGCGCAACCGCGAGAAGCGCCCGCAGTACGAAGCGGCCGTGAACGAGATGCTGCTGAAGACCAGCACCCCAGCCGCCCGCTGGACCATGGTGGCCGCCAACGACAAGCACTACGCGCGGGTGAAGGTGCTGGCCACGGTGGTGAAGACCCTCGCCAAGGCCCTGGACTAGCGCGCCGCCATGAATTACTACGACCTGTTGAGCGTGCCGCCCGACGCCACGCCGGAGGCCATCCGCACCGCCTATCGCACGCTGGCCCAAATTTATCATCCCGACCGGCTGACCCACCTCAAGCCGGAGGCGCGCCACTTCGCGGAGGAGCGCTTTAAGGCGCTCAACCAGGCCTACAGCGTGCTGAGCGACCCCGGCAAGCGCGCCGCCTACGATGCCACCCTGAGGCAGCCGCCGCCGCTGGCCCGCGCCGCCATGCCCGGCGGCCAGACCCCGGCTTACACCCCGCCCACCGGCCCCACCCCCGGCGCTACGCCTGGCGCGGCCCGCCGTTCGCAAGTGCTGGAGCGCCGCCAGCGGCTGGCCCGGCTCGACGCCGAGATTACCGACCTGAACCGCAACGTGGCCGCGCTGGAGACCGAGCGCGTGCGGGCGCGGGTGCGGGCGCAGAATTTGCAAGCCCGCGCGCTGGTGCTGTTGTGGGTCGGCATCTTCGTCACTGGGCTGGGCTTCAACAGCGTTTTGGCGGCGGCGGTGGGGCTGTTCGCGCTGCCGGCGGGGGCACTGCACCCGAACGTGCAGCGGCTGGCGCTGATCGGGCTGGTGACGCTATATGAGTATTGGTCGGCGCTGACGTTGAGCTATTTGTGCCGGGTGCCGGGGGCGCGGGTAAGCAAGCGCGGCACGCTGCGGGTGACGACCTGGGGGCTGGCCTTTGCCTGGCCGGTGGGGCTGGTGGGCTGGGGCCTGTGGAGTTGGGGCTTTGGCACACTGGGCAGCCTGCCGTCGGTGCTGGCGCTGGTGGGCGTGTTCCTGCTGGCGCATGTGGTGTTCTGCCTGCTGGCGGTGGGGCATTTGCCGCGCGTGGCCCGCGAGCAGCAGCGCGTGCTGGAGCACACCTATGCGCCGATGGTGCAAGCCTACGAGCACCAACTGAACCAACTGCGGGCGCAGAAAGCCGTGCTCGAAACTGAGACGGCCTGAGCCGAGCGGCATGGACAGCGCGGCGACGATTGACTTCGGCGGCGGCGGCCCCGAACTGCACTTTGCCCATGCCAACGGCTATCCGCCCGAGGCCTATGCGCCGCTGCTGACCGCCCTGGCGGCACGCTACCATGTGACGGCCACACGCTTGCGCCCGCTGCGGCCGGGGGCCAGCCCGCACGGCCTGCGCAGTTGGCAGCCGCTGGTTGACGACCTGCACGCCGATTTGGAGGCGCAGGGCGCGCGCGGCTGGATCGGCGTGGGCCACTCGCTGGGCGCGATGCTGACCGCCACGGTGGCGCTGCGCCGGCCGCAGATGTTCCGGGCGCTGGTACTGATTGAGCCGGTGTTCTTTCCCATCCGGCTGCTGGCAGTGTGGAACCTGTTTCGGCGTCTGGGGCTGGCGCGCTACGTCCATCCGCTGATTCCGGGGGCGCTGCGGCGGCGGCGCATGTTCGCCAGCGCGGACGAGATGTTTGCCCGCTACCGGCGCGCGCCGATCTTCAGCCGGATTGACGACGCGGGGCTGCGGGCGTATGTGGACGCACTGGCCCGCCCGCTGCAAGACGGCAGCGGCGTGGAGCTGGCCTATTCGCCGGAGTGGGAAGTGGCGGTGTACGCGACCGGGCCGATGAACTTGTGGCCGCAGGTGGCGCGCCTGACCATGCCGGTGCTGATTGTGCGCGGCCACGAGACGGACACGCTGCGGCCGGCGGCGGTGCGGCGTTTGCAGCGGCTGCTGCCGCAGGCGCAGGTGGTCGATGTGCCGCACACGGGCCACTTGGTGCCGCTGGAAGCGCCGGGCGTGGTGGCGGCGGCGACGCTTGGGTTTTTAGAGACCGCTTAAAAACTTTGGCCACGAATGGACACGAATTAGGGAACGAATGAGCACGAATTGGTTCGGGTGCGAACAGAGTTCGCGCTGCAATTGAACGACAACAGCAATTTGACGGAAAGGGTGCCTGATGACGTACACCCCGGCGGAACTGATGACGATCAACGCGGCGCGGCTGCTGCGCGACGGCGATGTGGTGTTTGTGGGCGTGGGCCTGCCTAATTTGGCGTGCAACCTGGCGCGGCGCACGCACGCGCCGAATTTGCTGATGATCTACGAGGCGGGGGTGGTGGGGGCGCAGCCGGCGCGCTTGCCGCTGTCCATCGGCGACCCCACGCTGGTGTCGGGGGCGGCGGCGGTGGTGTCGATGTACGAAATCTTTGCGTTCTATTTGCAGCGCGGCCTGATTGATGTGGGCTTTCTGGGCGGCGCGCAGATCGACCGGTTTGGCAATGTGAATGCGACGGTGATTGGGGAGTACGAACATCCGAAGGTGCGGCTGCCAGGGTCGGGCGGCAGTGCCGAGATCGCGGCGTGGGCCAACCGCACCTATCTGCTCACGCCGCACCAGAAGCGGCGCTTCCCGGCGCAATGTGACTTCATCACGGGGGCGGGCCATTTGGGCGGCGGCGGGGCGCGGGCGGCCAGTGGCGTGCGCGGCAGCGGTCCGCAAGCCGTGGTGACCGACATCGGCCTGCTGGAGCCGGACACGAACGGCGAGCTGACGCTGACGGCGCTGCACCCGAACCAGACGGTGGCGCAGGCGCTGGCGAACACCGGCTGGCCGTTACAGGTGGCCGCGACGGTGCGCATCACCGCGCCGCCGACGGAGCATGAGCTGCATTTGCTGCGGGAGGTGCTGGACCCGGAGGGGATATACCTCAAAGGTGGTACCGGGTGAGGGGGGAAGTGCTGGGGACTCGGGGGCAGAAGGGTCTAGGGGGCATAAAGGGTTGGCAGGGATGGACCTGTGATTCGGGCCAACGCGGCGGGGCGGCATGGACTGGTTTGCTCTGACCTCCGACTTCTGACCTCCGACCTCCAGTACTACAAGGTTTGGCAGGGCGAGCGCTGTGGTTCAGGCCACGCAGTTGGGCGGCATAGGCAGGTTTTCTCTCACTTCCCACTTCTCACCTCCCACCTCTCAACGCCAGCAACCGCACAGCGCGCGGCGCGTATGCTATAGTCGAGACGCGCACGCGAGAGGAACCGCACCGATGTATAACGACCGCCGACCCGGCCTGTTCTGGCCGCTCATTCTGATTGGCCTAGGGGCTTTGCTGCTGCTGCAAAACCTGGGCTACCTGCCCGCCGGGCTGTGGCCGGCGCTGGTGCAGTTGTGGCCGGTGATCTTCATCCTGCTCGGGCTGGATATGCTCATCGGGCGGCGCTCGTCGGCGGGCGTGGCGACGGTGCTGGTGCTGGGCGCGCTGATCGTGACCGGCGCGCTGACCTGGTCGGCGCTGCGGGCCAGCCAACTGCCGGCCGGCACGCCGCAGACGCTGGCGCAAGGGCCGCAGAACGCAACCGAACTGGCGGTAGAGATCAGGTTCGACGCGGGCGAGTTGAGCGTGGCGGCGCTGGGGCCCTCGGCCAACGCGCTGGAAGGCGAAGTGACCAACGGACCGGGCGAGAGCGCCGACCTGAGTTATCGCGTGGACACGGCCTCAGTCGGCCGGCTGACGCTGGAGCAGGGCGGCGACGCGCTGCTGCTGCCGTTCCTGGCGGCGCGCGACGCGAACGCGCAGTGGGACTTGCGGCTCACGCCCGGCCTGCCGCTGGCGCTGGCGGTGACCACCGGCGCGGGCCGCACCACGCTCGATCTGAGCGGGCTCGACCTGCGCTCGCTGACGCTGAACGCGGGCGTGGGCGAGACGGAAGTGAGCTTCCCGAGTGCGGGCGGCATGACGGCCGTGCTGAACACTGGGGTGGGCAACACCACGCTGACGCTGCCGGAGGGGCTGGCGGCGCGGCTAACGGTGCGCTCCGGGCTGACCAACCTCACCGTGCCGGCGCGCCTGAGCCGCGCCGACAACGTTTACACCACGCCGGGGTTTGACCCGAGCGGGGCGTACCTCGAGTTGGAACTCAACGCCGGCATCGGCAATGTGATGATCAGGTAGGGCCAGGCGATTTGCCGAATATTCAAAGGACAGATTGACAATCAGCGGGCACAATTGGCCCGACCGCGAGCAATTCAACGTCAGAGGACCGGCTCATCGCAGGGTGAGGCCTTGAGATAACGTATCTGACCCTTTACCCCAAGAGAAGGGAAAAGCA
>JAYUUW010000372.1:0-10320 GCA_043754665.1 Anaerolineales bacterium
GGAGGTGATCCAGCCGCCCGCCGGTTGGTTATGGCGGAGGCGGGCTTACTTGGCGATGGTAGCCGCGTCGAGCAGTTGCAGGATGGTCTCGATGTGGCCGCGCGTTTCGGCGGCGCTGATGCGCTGCTGGCCGCCGAGGATGGCGTCGTGCATGTCTTCCATCTCCAGCCAGTACATGTCGGGGTTGTCCACCGTAATCACTTCGTCCTGGTCGCCGCGGTGGAGGGTGAGCTTGGCGTTGGGCCGGCTGGGCTGGAAGGGCAGGTCGGCCCACAGGCGGCCGGTCTCGCCGACGATTTCGGCGTAGGAGCGGAAGGGCATGTTGAACGAGCTGTCGAACTGGGCCACCTGCCCGCCCGCGAATTCCAGCGTGGCCACGAAGGTCTCGTCGACGCCGGACGCGCCGGTGACCTGCCAGGCGTGCACGCGCGTCGGCGCGCCGAACAGGTAGCGCGCCAGGCTGATGGGGTAGCAGCCCACATCCCAAATCGAGCCGCCCTTGAGCTCGCTGCTCCAGCGCACGTTGCCGGGCACATGCACCAGGCTGAAGCTGAAGGCCATGCGCAGCAGCCGCACCCGGCCGAGGCTGCCATCGTCCACCAATTCTTTCAGCTTGAGCGTCATGGGGTGGTGGCGGTACATGAAGGCTTCGGTGACCACGCGCCCGGCGCGCTGAGCGGCGGCGTGCATGGCGTCCACCTCGGCCAGGGTGGAGGCGAAGGGCTTTTCGCACAGCACATGCTTGCCGGCTTCGAGCGCCTTGATGGTCCATTCGGCGTGCAGGCCGTTGGGCAGGCCGTTGTAGATGATGTGGATGTCGGGGTCGGCCAGCATGGCTTCGTAGCTGCCGTAGTGGCGGGCCAGGCCGTGCTCGGCGGCGTAGGCCTGGGCGCGCGCGGCGTCGCGCGAGGCGATGCCCAGCAGTTGGCCGCGGCTGGAGTGCGGCGCGGCGGCCAGGATGGCGTTGTTGATTTTGGCGGTGCTGAGCAGGCCCCAGTTGAAGGTAGCAGCCATGGTGATCGGTTCTCCGCGAGACGGGGTGACGCGTGCAAGGGTGTCGCGAGAGCATTATACGCGGGGTGCGGACGGCGGCCAAAAGACAGGGGGCTATCAGGGCAATCGCAGCCTATTTGGGGAAGGTGAAACAGGCTCGTCTGTGCCGTGTAGCGCCGGCCGCCTCCAACTCTAAATACTGTCATTCCGAAGCCGGCCTCAGGTATTTTGACCTGGCGCTGCTCTCGGGCCGGTGAGGAATCTCGGCCGGTTGCGATGCCGCCAAGTTTATGAGCAACTTTCGGGTTCTCTCTCAACTAACCGAGTTAAGACGCGATGCCCTGGGGGTTGGGCAAATGGTCATAGGGTCGATAGGCAGCGGTCGAGATTTCTCACCCCCCATAAGGGAGTGTGAGGTCCGATGACCTGAAGGGGGCTTCGAAATGACAACTCTGGCTGAAGGGCGACGGCCGGCGGCTGGCTGAGCCGAGGGTGATGATCGCGGCCCAAAGCGGCGCGCCACGCCGAACGGTCAGGGGGTGGGCCATTGACAGGCGCGGCGCTGGCGCTGAGAATGAACGGCTGGCCGGCGCGGCGGCCCTTTAGCGGTAACGGTTGAGGAGTCACTGTGGAAGATACTCTCGCGCCTGCCTTGCAGGCGACCAATCTCAGTCATGCCTATAGCGGCTATCAAGTGCTGGCCCCGACCGACCTGACGCTGAACGCCGGCGAAGTGGTGGCGGTGGCGGGCGCGAACGGCGCGGGCAAGTCGACGCTGCTGCTGTGCCTCAGCGGGCTGCTGCGCCCGACTACCGGCGAGGTGCGGGCCGGCGGGCACGACCTGTTTGAGGACGAGCCGCGCGCCAAGCGCCACCTGGCCTTCGTGCCCGATGTGCCGCGCTTCTACCTGGAACTGACCACCTGGGAGCATCTGAAATTCATCGCGCTGGCGCACGACGCTGGCGAGGGGTTTGACGAGCGCGCCGAACGCTGGCTGCGCGACTTCGGCCTGTGGGAGGTGCGCGATATGTATCCGCACCACTTCTCGCGCGGCATGCGCCTCAAGCTGGGGCTGCTGCTAGCCTTCATCCGCCCGTTTCAAGTGCTGCTGCTCGACGAGCCCACCTCCGCGCTGGACGACGCCAGCACGCAGCGGCTGGCCGGCCACCTGAGCGACCTGCGCCAGCACGGCACCGCCATCCTCATCGCCACGCACGACCCGGCGCTGCGGAAGCAACTGGCCGACCGCGCGCTGACGCTGCAAGACGGCCAGTTAGCGCCCAGCGCCGTATGACGCACCCGGTCTGGACGCTCTACGCCCGGCGCTTAGGCCAGCGCCTGGGCTATTGGCTGTCGGCGCTCGGCTTCAACTGGCGCGATCAGTCGACCTCCAACCGCCTCTACCTGCTGTACTTCCTGGGGTTCTGGATGCTGTGGGCCGTGATGGCCTTCACGCTGGTCGGTGGCTGGATCGCCGCCATCCTGGGCCTGTTCCAAGCAACCATCACGCCGGCGGCGATTGCGCTGGGCCTGGCCGAAATTAGCCTGGCGGGCTGGGGGCTGTTCAGCCTGTGGCGCGCCAGCCGGCGCAGCCCGTTTGTCTTCACCGAGGAAGACGCCCACCTGGTCGCGCAGACGCCGGTGAGCCGCGCGGCCGTGGCGCTGGCGCTGTTCCTGCTCAACTGGTACGAGGCCGCCTTTCCGTTTGCGGTGGGCACCGTGGCCATTTGCTTTGGCGTGGTGCAGGCGCACGTCGGCAGCGAGATCACACCCGCGCAGATCGCCGAGTTCTTCACTTACCCGCTGCAGGGGCTGAGCCTGGTGCTGCCGCTGCACTTTGCGCTCCAGGCGGGCGCGTGGGCGGTGGGCGCGCTGCGGCTGCGGGGGCGGCGGGCCGCGCCGATTTATGCCTGGGCGGCTCCGCTGGTGGCGTTGGTGCTGGCGCTCACGGCCTTGGCACCGAGCTTGTTCGGCGCGCCGGTGAACGCGTGGTTCAGCCGGCTGTTGGAACAGGGCCTGTTATGGCCGCTGCGCGCGGCGCTGGCTACGGCCTTTCTGCCGGGCAGCGCGTGGCTATTGGGCGCGGGGGTGGCGCTGATGTTGGCCGCGCTGGGCGGGGGGGCGCTGTGGGCCGCCGCGCAGCGCTTGAGCTTTAACCGCGCCGCGCAAGAAACGGCCATGCAAGCCACGCTGCAACAAGCCCGCCGCTTTGGCCGGGCCGACCTCTCCAGCGCGCTGGCGCTGCGCCAACGGCTGGGGGCCGGGCATGCGCCCAGCCCGTGGCTGGCCCGGCCGGGCGCGTGGGTGCTGCTAGCCAAGACCCTGCTCCAGGCCGTGCGGGCGCTGAGCTTTAGCCAGATCGTCAATTGGCTGTACATCGGCGGGCTGAGCGTGGGCGTGCTGACCGCGCCCAGCACGGTGGTGCGCTTGCTGGTGGGCGCGCTGTGGGTGCTGGCGGTGAGCGGCGCGACCACCGCGCGGCTGCGGAGCGACCTGGCCAACTGGTGGCTGCTGCGGCAATTGCCCATCCCGGCCCAGCGCTTGTTCCTGGCGGAGGCGGCCCTGCCGTGGGCGGTGACTGTGCTGGTGGGCGAGGCGGCCGTGGCGCTGACGCCGGCGCTGGACGTGAGCCAGCGTTTGCTGATGGGCGCGGCGCTGCCGCTGCTGGTGGGCAGTGTAGCCTTCGCGGCCGGGGCCGATGTGCTGCGCCAAGCGCATGTGCGCACGCTGATGGTGCCGGCGCTGACAACCGAGAACGTGCCGCACCCCGGCGTGTGGGGTCTGCTGCAAGGGCTGGCCTCGGTGGCGCTGACGCTCGGAGCGCTGGAGTGGACCGCCAGCCAGCCGGGCGCGGCGCTGTGGCTGCCGCTGGCGCTGGGCCTGGGCTTAGTGGTCGCCGTCATCAACCTCGGGTCGCTCATGAGCGCCTACCGCTGGATTAATTAGCGCGGCGCGGCGAACTATAGAATCTTCCTGATTGAAGTACGCCGATTGGTTGGGAGCGAGAGCTGGGCGTTTATTAAAACGCCCCTACGCAAGGCTGCGCGAAGGCTGGCAGTTGGGTGACAGCCTACGCCAAATAGTAAGCTGCTCAATACCAGTGGGGGGTGGCTGGTTCGGCCAAGCCTCTCTGACCTCCAACCTCCGACCTCCGACCTCTAACTTTAGATACCCCTCTTCCGACCTCTGACTTTCGCCTAATAGACTCCGCGCCCAGTTTGGCATACGCTCTACAGGGCCGGGAGACCGGCCTCAACGGAGAGTGACTGGCGGCGGGCGGCGCGCCCGGAGGAGTGGGACCATGCGACTGCGACAACGTTTGCTGCATCTGGCGGCGGGGCTGAGCGTGCTGGCGGCGTTAAGCGCCGGGCCGGGGGTGGCGGGGGCGCAGCCGAGCGCTGGCGCGCGCGCCGCGCCGAGTGCGCCCACGACCGCGTTCGTGGTGAACAGCCTGGCCGACGCGCCGGACGCCGACCTGAGCAACCCGGCCTGTGCCACCGCCGGCGCGGTGTGCACCTGGCGGGCGGCGGTGCAGCAGGCCAACGCCAGCGCCGGGCCGGACACCATCACCTTTAGCGTGACGGGCATCATCACGCTGACCGCGACCACGCCGACCATCACCGACACGGTGAGCATCGTGGGGCCGGGGGCGGCGCTGCTGACGCTGGATGCCAACTTAATCGGCCCGGCGCTGCAAGTGACCAGCAATGATCCGGCGGTGACGATTGCCATCTCCGGGCTGACCCTCACCGGCGGCCGCAACCCCAGCGGCGGCGGCGGCGTGGCCTTCGACGGCAGCGCCACGCTGGTCATCAGCGGCACGGTCATTACGGGCAACCTGGCCATGATCGGCGGCGGCCTGAACCTGGAGGGCGTCACCTTCCTCATCAACAGCACGGTCAGCCACAACACGGCCTCGGTGCGCGGCGGCGGCATTGATAACAGCGGCGATCTCGACATCACGAACAGCCGGATTCAAGAGAACCGCCAGGATCTAGATGCCGACCCGACGCTGCTGAGCGTGCAAGGCGTTGGCGCGTACAGCGGCGGCGGGTTGTTCACCGACGGCCCGGTAACCCTGACACACAGCCTGGTGCTCAGCAACACGGTGGAAGCCCCGTCGTTTGTGCAAGCCAGCGCGCAGCCGGCCGCGCCCAGCGGCCCGTTTGGCGCGGGCCTATATGTGTACAGCACGGTCGCGGTGATTTCCACAAGTGTGATTGCGGGCAACCAGGGGCTGGGGTGTGTCACCTGCCCCGTGACGGCGCAGCTGGGCGCGAACCCGGCCGGCGCGCCCCTCAGCCCGCTCTTCGGCTTTGGCGGCGGGATCTATGCCTACGACAGCGGCGTGTATATCGAAGACAGCCAGGTGCTCAGCAACTCGGCCGAAGTGGGCGGCGGGCTGTATGTGAATAGCGCGTCGGTGACCCTCTATCGGTCGCTGGTGGCCGACAACCGGGCGCACACGGGCGGCGGCTTTGGCGCTTACAACCCCTTCCTGGCGGTGAATGACAGCGTGGTGCGCCACAACTGGGCCGTCACCGGCAGCGGCGGCGCGCTGTACGGCACCGAGGGCAATATCCAGTTCAACAACACCCTGGTCCGCCACAATCAGGCCGGCGGCCATGGCGGCGGGCTGTATGTCGGCAATGCCGACCTGTATATCGGCTTTAGCCAGATCGAGGGCAACGCCAGCGGCACGCCGCTGCCGGTGGCCAACGCGGCCGTCGCTGAGCCGCAGATCACCAGCGACTCGGGCGGCGGGCTGTACCTGTATGGCAGCGACACCCAGATTTACAATTCGGCCATCCTTAGCAACACGGCCACCCTGGGCGGCGGGATAAATAACGCCAGCGAGCTCTATATCGATAACACCACGATCAGCGGCAACAGCGCCGACCGCGACGGCGGCGGCCTGCGGCTGACAGTGCCGCCGGTGGCCGTGGCCGGCGGCGGGGGCCTGCCGACGACTGAATTGCTGCACGTGACCCTGGCCGGCAACCAGGCCGACGCCGACGACAACGGCAGCGGCGACGGCGGCGGGCTGTATGTCTCGGTCGCCACGACGATCACGCTCAACAGCACGCTGCTGGGCTTGAACTTGGAAGACGGCGGGCAGGCGTCCGACTGCGCCGGGACCGGGTCGATCCAGTCTACCGGCTATAACTTGATCGAGTCGACCGCTGGCTGCGCGATCGCGCAAACCACCGGCGACCAGTTCGGCGTGGTGAGCGGGGTGCTGCCGCTGCGGGCGAACGGCGGCCCGACGTTGACCAACGCGCTGCCATTGGGCAGCCTGGCCCTCGACACGGCCGACCCGGACTTCAATAAGTGCTCCCCGCAAGATCAGCGCAACTTCCCGCGGCCGATGGGCGCGGGCTGCGATGTGGGGGCGTTCGAGTGGCAGGCCCTGCTGTTCCTGCCGTTGGTGCTGCGCTAGGGCTTAAACAAAAAACTGGGCCGGCGTCACGTGACGCCGGCCCGGTTTTTGATTCAGGGGATTACAGGCTCTTGGCCGCGCGGAAGGCGGCAATTTGCTCGCGCAGGGCGCGGCGCTGCCCGATGGCGGCGGTGGCCGGGTCTTTGAGGCCGGCGGTGTAGGTGCTGTCGGTGCTGGCGACGGCGGTGAGCACGGCATCGGCCGGGGCCAGCGTTTGGTCGCGCAGCGGCGTGACCAGCGTGGTGCTCCAGTGCTGCGGCCCCTCGTCCACATGCTTGGAAATCTTCAGCAGCACTTTGTCGGGGGCGTCGTTGGTCATGCTGGTGGTGCCGGTCAGCACGGCCTGCACGGCGGCGAGCGTGTTGCGCACCTGCTCGCCGATGTTGAAGGGCAGATGGTCGAGCACGAAGCCGGCGAACCCGCCGAAGACGGCGGCCACACCGCTGACGGCCGAGTTGACGGCGGTCTGCGCGGAGCTTTCGACTGACCACAGCCCGACCTTGAGCTTGACGACCTGCTCACCCAGCCAGGCCATAGCGTCTTTGAAGTCGGGCAGCACAGCTTCGAAATTGGTCAGCAGCCCACGCGCGACCTCCAGGCCGCCGCGCAGGTTGGCGGCCGGCACCGCGAGCGCCGTGAGCGCGCCGCTGACTAAGCCGAGGCCATTCTCCACCACGCCGTCGAGCCCGACGCCGTCGAGTTGGTCGTAGAGGCCTACCAGTTGGGTCGAGTCGCCCAGGCGCACGGTGGCGGCGTCGAGCGAGGCTTGCAGCGAGGCGAGTTGGGCTTGCAGGTTGGCCCGGTCTTGCTGGGCGGTGCCGAGCGACGAGGCCAGTTGGGCGTTCTGATCGGTGGCCGCCACGAGCTGGCTCTGCCAATCGCCGGCCTGCGCTTGCAGGGTGGTGTACGAGAGTTCGAGCGCGGCCTTGGCCGTGGTGACGCCATCCAGTTGGAACTGTAGGTCGCCCAGCGAGGCGGCGGTGGTGGTGGCCGCGTCCCACTCAGTTTTGGCCCAGGCACCGCCCCCGCCCACAGCGAGGCCGGCGGCTCCGAGCCCAACCAGCTTCAGTAGAAAGCGCCGGCGCTCCGACGGAAAATCGGAAGCCACAGCGCGGCGCCCTTCGTCTCTGGAATTCGTCATCTTAACCTCATTCAAATAAACCGACAGCTATATAGTTTAACCCAAATAACACGAATTGGCTACGTTTTGAGTCGATTCTAATACAATGCTATTAGACTGAACTTTTGTTCTGTTGGCAAGAGGCAAAAAGACGCCCATTTACTGGGAGTCTACGCGGTGGGCGGAAATAGGAAGCGGGCGGCGGGAAGGCTAATCGGCGGGGGGTGCGGGTGGCGGGATGAGTGGAGTACTCGGGCCTAGCATGTTAGAGGTATTGGTCTCGGGCAAGATCTTTACGACGTTCACCCCCAGGCTGGTCAGCATATGCCGAATGGTCAGGTCAGCATAACCCCACAAAATACCTACGGCCCGTTCCGTCACAAACTCGTCGATGATCGGCTTAATCTCGTCAACACCGGGGAAGATAAAACCGTCCTGCGGGCGAAAGAGGCCTTTGACCGTGGCGCTAAAGGTCACTACTTGATCTTCTTCCCCGGTGGATAACTCTAGGATTACCTCTACTATCTGATCGGTGCGCAGCCCCACCTGGACGCCAATGGCGATATTGACCGTGTATTCAGTTGGGACGACGGGCTGTCGCTGGGCGTGCAACGCCGAAAAAAACACGTCCTGAGTGACGAAGGGAAAGGTACGCGCGGCCATGATTAGGATTGCGACTCAAACGTAAGTTGTACTGGGTTAGGGATGGTGGGGGTCGGACCGGGCTCCGATGTAACCGTGCGTTTACTCTTGATGACGGACCGAAACTCAGCGTTGGAGACGGGCCAGTTATTTACGATTTGCGCTTCGACGTGAGCATCCATCGCTTCGGCGATAGCGATCAGAGTGCTGAGCTTGAAGTCCAGGTCGGCGGCTTCCAGCTTAGAGATGCGGCTCTGGTGAGTCTCAGCCTTCTCAGCCAGTTCTTGCTGCGTCAGGCCCAGCTCTTTACGCCGCCGGAGCAAGTCCTTAGCAATCGCAAAGTAAGGCCTCAGGCGATAGTCTTCGCGGACGTGTTCGGGGTCCTCAGACCATTCGGCCAGGAGGTCGTCTAGGGTAAACGGAGTTTTGTCCATCATGGCTTGCTCGCTTGTTGCAGATAGGCTTGAAAGTGCAGGCGCATGCGGTTAACGTCAGCCGGGCGTGTTTTGTTGGCCGGCTTCTTGAAAGCGTGGATCACTACCAGATATTCACCATCTAAAAAGAACATCACGCGGCTGGGCTTAGTTTTCAGTTCGTAGACCTTACCTTCAAAATGCTTGACCCAGCCGGGGGGCCAGTCGGCCAATTCGGTCTCTGCTAAAAGGGCCAAGCGATACCCGATCAAGTGGCCGTCGGCCTTAGGCACGCTGCGGATGTAGTCGAGTGGTGAGTTGCGTTCACCATTGTCTGGAAAGAATCTGACGGTCCGTTTCATTCCAGACCGTCATCAGGGACATATGACTTTGAAGTCATATTATAGTCCACAACTAGATAATAGAAAGAGTAGTGCCAATAAGGCCAGATTACGGGGGAAATTCCGGGCTGACCATACCCGCTGCTGGCCAGGCGCATTGACTTAGTCCGCGGCGGCGGCGGGCGTGGGGGCGATGGGGACGGTGAAGGAGAAGGTGCTGCCTTGCCCGACCGCGCTCTGCACGCTGATCTGGCCGCCTTGCAGCTCGATCAGGCGCTTGGTGATGTGCAGGCCCAGCCCCCAGCCCGTCTGCTCGCGGATGTTGGGCTCTTCGGAGCGGAAGAATTGGGTGAACAGCTTGGCCTGGTCGGCCGGGCTGATGCCAAAGCCGTGGTCGACCACGCTCAGGCGCACGGCTGCGCCCTCGGTCTGGGCGCTGATGGTCACCGGCGTGCCGGGCGGCGAATACTTATAGGCGTTGCTGATGAGGTTGGTGACGATCTGCCCCAGGCGGGCCTCGTCGGCCAGCACCGGCGGCAGGTCAGGCGGCAGGTCGAGCGTCAGCGTTTGCTGCTTGGCGGCCAGCGCGGAGCGCAGTTGGCTCTGGCTCAGCGCGTCGGGCAGGGCCATGCGCAGGTCGAGCACGCGCAGGTCGACCTTGAGCCGGCCGGTTTCAATGCGCGAGATGTCGGCCAGATCGGACACCAGCAGCGACATGCGCTCGACGTTGCTGCGGATGGTGCCGATGAACTGCTCTTGCTGCTCATTGAGCGGGCCGACCATCTTCAGCAGGTCGGTGTAGCCCTTGATCGAGGTCATGGGGATTTTGAGCTCGTGCGACACGGTGCGCACAAACTCGCTCTTGGTGTCGTTGGCCTGCTTGAGCGCGGCGTACAGCCGGGCGTTCTCCAGCGCGATGGCGGCGTGGTCGGCCAGCCGCATGAGGAAGTCGGCGGCGGCCGCGTCGAACGGGCGGCGCTGGCGCTCGACCACAATGACAGCCATGGGGCGGCCCTCGCGCAGCAGCGGGGCGACCACGGCGGCCGGGGCGGCGCGGCCGGCCTGGCCCAGCGGCGCGGTGCCGGGGCCAAAGCGCTGCGAGCTGCCGGTGGTAAAGGCCATTTGCAGGCGCGGGTGGTGGGGCGACACCAGCGCGCCCACGGGAAAGTTATCGCCCACGGCCAGGCCGCTGCCGGCCACCACCCGCAAGTGCGGCTCGGGGCCGTCTTCCAGCACGCCGATCCAGCCGCCATCGGCCTGGGCCCGGCGCAGCGCCCAGCCCAGCATCACGCCGGCCACCTGCTCGATTTCGAGCGCGGTGTTGAGCTCGCGGTCGATGGTCTGCATAGTTTGCAGCTCGGCCAGCCGCGC
>JAYUUW010000373.1:0-1548 GCA_043754665.1 Anaerolineales bacterium
AACTGCGCGCCCGCTACCTGAGATCAACCCTGCCCCATGATTGAACTGCGCGCCCTGACGTTCCAATACCCCGGCCGCCCGCCCATCTTCGACCGCTTCAACTGGTCGGTGGCGGCGGGCGAGGCCTGGGCGATCCTGGGGCCATCGGGCTACGGCAAGTCGACCCTGCTGTACCTGCTGGCCGGGCTGCGCAAGCCGACGACCGGAGCGGTGCTGATCGAGGGCCAAACCATCACGCGCCCACGCCCGCGCACCGGGCTGATCTTGCAGGACTTTGGGCTGCTGCCGTGGGCCACCTGCGAGCAGAACGTGAGCCTGGGGCTGCGGGTGCACGGCTTCTACGGGCCGGATGGCAAGCACGCGCCGGGCGACCAGCGCCCCGGCGATGTGCGCACCCGCACCGACCAGTGGCTCACGCGGCTGGGGCTGCGGGCTGTGCGCCAGCACTACCCCGGCCAGCTCTCGGGCGGCCAGCGCCAGCGCACCGCCATCGCGCGCACGCTGGCGCTCAACCCCGACCTGCTGCTGATGGATGAGCCTTTTGCCTCGCTCGATGCGCCCACGCGCGAAAATTTACAGAACCTCACGCTGGAGCTGCGCGCCGAGCAGGGGCTGACGACGCTGGTGGTGACCCACTCGATTGACGAGGCGGCCTTTTTGGGCCAAAAGATTTTGCTGTGCGGCCCCACGCTCACCGTCATTGAGAACCCCGGCGCGGGCGACCTGGGCTACCGCGAGCAGCCGGCCTATGCCGCCATGATCCAAACGCTGCGCGGCGCCATGGCGATGTCAGGGCCGGCCTTACCGGTCGGGGCGGGCGCCTAACATGCGCAAGACCGATTTGGCGCTCGGCACGCTGTTCCTGCTGGTGCTGTGGCAGGGGCTCAGTTGGGTGGTGGCGGCGGGGCTGCTGCCCATCGCCGCGCGGGCCAACATTCTGCCGGGGCCGCTGCAAGTGTTCCCGGTGTTCTGGGCCGAATTGCCCAAGGGGCTGGGCGGGCATTTCTTCGTCAGCCTGGGGCGGGTGCTGGTCAGCATGGCGCTGGCGGTGCTGCTGGCCGCGCCGGCCGGGCTGGTGATGGGCCAGAGCCGCCGCCTCAATCGCCTGTTCTCGCCGCTGCTCTACCTGACCTACCCAGTGCCCAAGGTGGTGCTGGTGCCGGTGGTGGTGCTGTTCTTCGGCGTGGGCGACGCCAGCAAGATTGTTGTCATCACGCTCATTCTGTTCTTCCAGATTTTGGTGCTGGTGCGCGATGCGGCGGCCAACCTGCGGCCGGAGTTGATCCAATCCGTGCAGTCGCTGGGGGCGGGGCGGCGGGCGCTGTTCTTCTATGTGTACCTGCCCGCCAGCCTGCCGGCGGTGCTGACGGCGCTGCGCGTGTCGGTCGGGATCGCCGTGGCGGTGCTGTATGTGGCCGAGCTGTATGCCACGCAGCAGGGGCTGGGGTACTACATCTTCTTGCAGGGCAGCAGCCTGTTCAACTACCCGGCCATGTACGCCGGCATCGTGGCGATGGGGCTGATGGGGCTGGGTTTATACTTCATCAT
>JAYUUW010000374.1:0-6345 GCA_043754665.1 Anaerolineales bacterium
TTCTACTTCAAAGCAGTAGATGGGCGGCGGCGAAAACTTTAAGGTTGGCGTCAGCGGCCGAGGAAGAAGGCCATGACGAGGGTGAGAAGAGGCACCAGCAACCCGGCGGCCAGCGCGATGACACTGCCGGCGAGGCCCAGGCAGGTGGGCACGCCAAAGACCAGGACGAGGAAGATGATGAACCAGCGCGTGGTCTGGGTGGCGGTCTGCTGGGCCTCCAACTGGAGGCCGGGCTGGCGCAGCGCGTCGGGCACGGCCACGGTGCTGCCGCAGTAGGAGCACACCAGGGTGGGGGCGGTGCCGGCGTAACTGAGGGCGCCCCCGCAACTGGGGCAGGCGTAGGTCTGCATCGGAGACATGGCGGTGAGGTTATCCTGGTGAGTGGGCAGGGCCGGCGGCGCGGTTGACGACCGCTGACAGGGGGATTATAGTCGCGAGCGGCGCGGCGGAAAGTGACCCTCGATCAGGGGCGTACTTTAGTTTAGGACGAGCCGCGTTCGTTATGGTCACGGCCGAGACGCTTCGCGTCATTGGCCCGAAGGCAGCGGTGGGGCTACCGACCTGAGGCCGGGTTGCTCAGAACATGTGCCCGCCGAGGGTGAAGCAAAGAGAGTCAAGGTGAGACCCCTCACCCGCCCCAAAGCTGCGCCAGGTCAGGCGGCCTGAGGCGGGGTTCGGGGTGACATTGATTTTCATTGGGGGTGCTGACCGCCGGCCCGTTTCGGCCGTGGGGGCTGGCGCGCAGCACCATGCGCGCTTCGAATCGACAGTTTCTTGGGGCAGCGATTACGGTCTGACCGCCATTGCCCCAACGTGAAAAGCGCACCTTGATCAAGCCCCTCGGTCGCGCCAGTCCACGGGATGGTTGACAACCGCACGCGCACGACAGCACCCGGCCAGCGGGCAGGCCTCGGGCTGCGTGGCGGCGGCGCGGCGGCACAGGGTATAGGAGACAGGCGTTGACGGCGGCTTCCACCACATCTATCGGCTACGGCGCACTGCTGCGCACCAACCACAACTATCGCAACATCTGGCTCGGCGAAATCGTCAGTCTGTTCGGCGACTGGTTCAACCTGATCGCCTCGGCGGCGCTGGTGTCGAAGCTCACCGGGTCGGGCGTGGCGGTGGGCGGCTTGTTCGTGGCGCGCATGCTGGCCCCGTTCCTCATCAGTCCGCTGGCGGGGGTGTGGGCCGACCGCTACAACCGGCGCACGCTGCTGCTGGCCTCCGACCTGGCGCGCTTTGTGATCGTGCTGGGCTTTCTGCTGGTGAGGCGGCCGGAGCACGTGTGGCTGCTGTACACGCTGACGGTGCTGCAACTGGCGATCAGCGGCGTGTTCTTCCCAGCGCGCACCGCCATTTTGCCCGACATCGTTGCGCCCAACGAGATCGGCGCGGCCAACGCGCTTAGCTCAACCACCTGGTCGGTGATGCTGTCGATTGGGGCGGCGCTGGGCGGGTTGGTGACGGGCGAGTGGGGCATCTATCCGGCCTTTCTGGTCGATGCGTTCAGCTTCCTGCTGTCGGCCTACTTCATCTATCGTGTGGCCTACACTCAGCCGCCGGGTGCGGCGACGGGCCGAGGGGCGGGCGCGGCGCTCAACCAATATGTGGAAGGGCTGCGCTATCTGCGGCAGAACGTCGATCTGCTGATGATCACGCTGCTCAAGTCGGCCACCGGGTTGGTGGTGTCGGGCGGGTTCCAGGTGGTGCAGGTGCTGCTGAGTGAGCGCATCTTCGTCATCGGCGAGGGCGGCGCGACCGGCCTGGGGCTGATCTACGCGGTGGTGGGCATCGGCACGGGCATCGGGCCGATCTTGGGGCGGCGTTTCACCGGCGACCGGGTGTGGCCGCTGCGCGTGGCGATTGCGGCGGGCTTTGGCCTGGCGGCCGTGGGCCTGTTCATCATTGCGCCGCTGGGCAGCTTTGGCTGGGTGCTGTTCGGCTCGCTGCTGCGGGGGGTGGGGGCGGGCATGGTGTGGGTGTTCTCGACGCAACTGCTGCTGCAACTGACGCCGGCCCCGGTGCGCGGGCGGGTGTTCTCCAGCGACTTTGCGGCCCAGACGCTGGCGAACGCGATTGGCGCGGGTGTGGCCGGCTGGTCGCTCGACAACAGCGGGCTGGGCGTGACCGGGCTGCTGCTGACGCTGGGCGGCCTAACGGTGGTGTTCGGCCTGGGCTGGGCGGCCTGGATGGCGTTCGGCGTGAACCGCGCGGCGGACGAGGCCGTTACGGTCGGCGGCTAGGCGCGGGCGGGGGCGGCGGGCGGGGGAGATAGCGTAAGGCTGATGGTGAAGTCGTCGTGATCGGTTAGTAGCAAGCGCGGGCGTACATTAGTACGCCCCTACGCGAGGCTGCGGTAATGCCAATAGTTGGGTGACAGCATAAGTCAAATAGGAAGCCGCTCTAAGGGCTACAGGTCCTCGTCAATGGCGATGGCTTCGCGGCCGCAGGCGCCGGTGATGGTCAGGTGCGCTTCGACGCGCTCGGCGTGCAGGTCGCAGGCCCAGCGGCCGGTGATGGTCACGTCCCAGGTGAAGGTGTCGGTGGCGGGGTCTTGGCTGCCTGTGCCGGTGAGGGCCAGTTCGCGCAGCAGGCCGCAGCCGTCAAACGTGAAGGCGTAGACGGTGTCATCCGGCACGAGCGTCAGCGCCCCGCCGCGCGCGCAGCCCACGCTGGTCTCTTCCGCGCCATCCCAATAGTAATACTCGGGCAGGTAGTAGAGTTCGTCTTCCAGCGCCAGGAAGGCGTCGGTGAGGCTCTCAAGCTGGCGGGCGGTGCGCACGCCGAGCGGCACGTAGCCGGCCATGACGCTGCCGGGGCAGTCGGTTTCGCGGTCGGACGGCGTTTCGTCGAACAGCAGGAAGTTGGTCACCAGATCGTCAATGCAGGCCTCGCCGCGCCCGTAGATGACGTGCGGGCCGCCCTGCTGGGTGACGAGGTAGCCGTCATCCAGCGCTTCGTAAACGCTGATGCCGTTGCCCACGGGGGTGGCCGGGTCGGCGGTCGCGCCGAGCACGAGTGTGGGCAGGCCGGAGGCCACGAGCGGCGCGGGCCGGGTGAGCACGGTGGTGGGAGCCCCAGGGTACTGGGGGTTGGGCCAAAAGGCGCAGGGCAGGTCGCCGTAGAACAGGCTGCCCAGGCGCGGCAGGGCGGCCTCCACCGGGTCGCCGGCGCGCAGGTAGTTCTCGGCGCGCTGGGCGGGCGTGCTGCCGGGGTAGGCGTAGTCCTGGCACTCGACGCCGTAGTAGATGGCCTCGGACCAGGTGGGGTCGGGGATCACTTCGAGCGTGAGCGGGTCGAGGCCGAGGTCGACGTAGAGTAGGCGGGCCAGCGGCACAAGGTCATTGCGCGAGCCGTAGGCGGCCAGGGCGCGGGTGAAGAGCATGCGGTCGCCCTGAGAGTACATTTGGCTGGCGGCCACGGCTTCGAGGTCGGCCAGGGTGAAGCTGCGGCGCTCGGCGGGGCCGGCGGGCAGGGGGTAGCGGAAGGTGGCCGGGCTGCGGGCCAGGCGCGCGGCCAGCCGGTCGTAGACGAGCACGGGCCGGCGGCCGAGGTCGGCGCGGCAGGCGGGGTCGGCGCCGCACTCGGCCAGGGTGGCGGTGAGCGCATCGCCAAAGGCCTGGGCCTGCTGCTCGTAGTACTCGAAGCCGGTGAGGGTCAGGTCGACCGTGCCGTCGAGGATGAGGCCGGCCAGGTGGTCGCCGTGGGCGCGGGCATAGGTCTGGGCGTATTGGGTGCCGTAGCTCTCGCCGTAGAGCCAGAAGGTTTCGGCTTGCATGGTCTGGCGGAACAGTTCCAAATCTTCAACAGCCTGGGCGGTGCCGAGGAAGGGCAGCAGTTCGGGGGCGAGCACTTCGGCCACGCAGTCGTCGGCGAAGGTTTGTGAGGCGGCGCGGGCGGCGGCCTCCTGCGCGGGGGTGAGGCCGCGCGAGTCGGCCTGGTAGAAGACGGCGGCGGCCTGCGGGCACGCGAGCCCGCCGGACTGGCCCATGCCGCGCTGGTCGAAGAAGACGATATCGAAGTGCTCGGGGATGGCGGGGTCGAAGGCGGCGGTGTAGCTATCGGCGTAGGCGGTGCCGGCGGTGCCGGGGCCGCCGGTGACGGTGACGAACATCCCCTTGCGCTCGCCGGTGGCGGGCAGGACAGCAAAGACCACATCGAGGGTGCGCGTGTCGGCGGGGGTGAAGTGGTCGAGCGGGACGGTGAGGGTGAGGCAGGTGAAGGCGCTGGCGCCGGGGCAGGGCACGCCGCCGAGTTGGGCGAGGAGGGCGGCGGTGTCGGGCCGGGGGGCTTGCGGCTGCCCGGCGGCGATGATGAGGAGCGGGAGAAAGGCTTTGGCCACGAATTTCACGAATCTCCACGAAGGGCTGCGCATGGGAATAGTCCTGGTTAGGGTCGGAGAGTGGGAAGGCGGCGGGTGGGGCGAATCGCCGTCATCGTCGTCATGAGTGTCACGGTGGGCATGTGATTCGAGATCGCCGTCATCGCCGTCATGTGAGCGAAAGGAAGTGTCACATCTGACATCGCCGTCACCGGGAGCCAGGTGGGCTGATGCAAGCGTCACGTCTGACATCGCCGTCACCGGACGAGGCGGCGCGGGGAGGCGGGGTTGGGCGGCCCTCATCCCCGGCCCTTCTCCGGCGCGGAGAAGGGTGACTGTGTGACGAGGCAGCGCGAAGGCATGGCCGGACGAAATATCCATGACCATGTTGTAGCGATTAATTGTTCTACTGGCAAGCAGGAGTTTGGGCGTGGAAAGTGGTGCCTCACATGGCGGCCGGGGACGGACGGCCCCAGAGGCGGGTGGGCGGGTGAAGGAAGAGAAAGTAGAGCGCCAGCAGGCCGCTATAGGTGACGACGGCCGTGTAGAGGATGAGGCTGAGGCGCTGCTCGGCGCTGACGGTGGGCAGGCGGGCGGCTAAGGGCCAGAACAGGACCAGGTCGTAGGCGAGAAAGCCGGCTAGCTGTCCGGCGGCGTTGGCCCAGGTGGGGCGCAGCACGCCGTAGATGAAGTAGGCCGCCGCACCGAGAAACATGAGGCCGATGAGGACGGAGAGGTCGGGGGTGATGGTCCAGGGGAGGACGTTGGGCACCTTCGCGAGCAGCAGGCCGCTGGCGAGCAGCAGGGTGAGGGCGAAGGCCGCGAATGACCAGCGCACGAGCGCCGGCGTGGGGCGCGAGCGGTCGAGCGGGAGGCGCAGGCTGCCGGCCAGCAGCAGCGCGCCCAGGAAGGCGATGACGAGCAGCGCCGCGCCAAAGATGACGAGGGGCAACCCGCCGCCGCGCAGGGCCAGCCAGAACGCGAACGCGGCGCTGGGGACCATGACGGCGACATAGTCGAGGGCGATGCCGACCAGGGCGGCGGATTGCCGCGAGGCCGCGACCCACAACTGCGAGGCCGCGGCGGCGAGGGCCATGGAGGCGAGGAACGTGAAGGTGAGCGGCGTGGCGCCCGGGAAGGGGAAGGCGGCTGTCACGGGCGGCCACTGCACCAGCAGGGCGATGGCGATGAGCGTCTGCACCGCCACGACGGCGAGCAGCACGAAGCGCATAAGGGACTTCAAACGAGTGACCTCCGGCCAGTGGGTAGAGAAGGGGAAGGCGCAGATTGTAGTCGATTTGGTAAGCGGAGGGAGAAGCAGAGCAGGGCAATCGCATCTTAATTCTGCTTATTGAGAAATACCCGAAAAACGGGTCAGAACTTGACCTGGCTTTGACAACCCGAGACGCGAAGCGTCACCGGCCCGAAGGGAGTGCCAGGTCCAACATAACTGAGGCCGGGTTGCTCAGAAACTTAAGGCCGGCCGAAGGTGCGGCAAAGATAGTCAGGGTGAGATTCCTCACCGGCCAAAAGGGAGCGCTAGGCCAAAATACCTGAGGCCGGCTTCGGAATGACAATGGAATCATGGGGGCGCCGGCGTAGGCCTTGTTTCTGCCTGGGCGCTGGCGCGCAGTCTTCGAAGTGACCGGCAATAGGGGCTAGTCGGTCAACTCCGCGCATGTTAGGTGCGATTACTCTGACGACGCGACCGGTGCGGTTTGCAGTCTGGCGCGGGAGCGATTAGACTTAAGCCCGCACGACTTTCGACAATGGCAATTTCGGTTGACCGGGTGGCGGCGCTGCAGCATTGGCGCCGCCGCTGTCTGTGTCGGCCCGAGACTTTCTACGAGGACAGGCACTCTGTATGTATACCCTGGCAAACAATGAACTCACCGTGACGCTGATGGATCCGGTGGCCGACAAGCAGCACCTGGGCACGCGCTACTGCACCGGCGGCTACATCTACCAAATCGAAGACGCCACGCGCGGGCCGCTGCTGGCCGGGCCGTCGTATCCGGGGG
>JAYUUW010000375.1:0-3746 GCA_043754665.1 Anaerolineales bacterium
ACCTGCTCGGGGTGAGCCACGGCGTACTCGCTCACTATCGCCCCGCCGAACGAGTGGCCCACCAGCACGAAGCGCTCGGTCACGCCCAGCACCACCAGCGCCTGCCGAATGTCCGCCAGAATCGACTCCATGCGGTAGTCGCTGTGCGGCTTGTCCGACTGGCCGTGGCCGCGCAGGTCGAGCGCGATGACGCGCGAGTCGTCGGAGAACTTTTGCAGTTGAAAGCGCCACTGGCGGGCGTTGCCGGCGAACCCGTGGATGAAGACCAGCGTGCGCTTGGGCCGGTCGGGGGCCATATCAATCGCGCTCAGCCGCACCAGCGGCTGCTCGGAAATGCGCACCTCGCGCCGGTATAGCTCGATATCGACATCCATAGGGTCGGTGTGCTCCGGCGCGGGCTTAGCGGCCCGGCCCTGCGAACAGCCCGCTCAAGCGCGCCCACAGCGGCGGCCCGAGGATCAACAGCCCGACGACGACGGCCGTCGCCGCCCCCACCAGCACCGCCGCCGCCGCCACGTCTTTGCCGACTTTGGCCAACGGGTGCAGGTCGGGCGAGGCCAGGTCCACCACCGCCTCCAACGCGGTGTTGACGAATTCGGCCATCCACACCAGCCCAACGGTCAGCACCAGGATAGCCCATTCCAGCCGTCCCAGCCCCAGCGCCAGCCCGACGATGAACACCGCCGTGGAGATTACGGCGTGAATCCAGGCGTTGCGCTGGGTGCGCAGCATGAACCACCAGCCGGCCAGCGCGTACTTGAACGACGCCAGGCGCGTCGGCGCGGGGCGCAGCGGTTGATGCACGGGCGGCTTGAACATGGCGCGGAGTGTAGTGTATGTAAGAGAAAAGAGAAAGAGAAAAAGGGGGCGTATTTCAGTTTGGGGCAGTCCTGGCTGAGACAGCCGCCGGCCGTCGCCCACCCGCCGGATTTGTCATTCCGAACCCGGCCTCAGGTCGCTTGACCTGGCGCTGCCCTCGGGCCGGTGAGGAATCTCGGCCGAGACCAAAACGAACGCATCTCGCCCCAGAACTGAAATACACCAAGAAAAAGGTGACGCGGAAGGGTTGGGGCGGGGCGGCAGCTAAGGGGCCAGCAGGTAGCGCTCGATGGCGGGCGCGAGGTGGGTCAGGTCGGTGAGGCCGTCGGCGAAGGCGGCGCGGTCCGCGCCGATGACGAGCGTGGGCACGCGGTTGAGCGTGTGGTGGCGGTGCTCCAGATTCTCGAGGTTGCCGTGGTCGGAGGTGATGACGATCAGGCCGTGCGCGTCGTCCCAGGCCGCCAGCAGGCCGCCCAGCACCGCGTCGAACGCCGCCAGCAGGGCGCGGGCCTCATCCAGCGTGCCGCGATGGCCCACGTAGTCGGTCAGCCAGTACTCAAAGAAGGCGAAGCCGTAACCCCCCGCCAGCGCCGCCAGCTTGGCCCCGGCGCCGGCTGGGGTGTAGGGCGTAAAGCCCGCCAGTTCCGGGTCCGGCCAGCCCTGCCCGGTGAAGTCGGCACTCAACGCCCGGCCGGCGCTCAAATCGGCCGCCGTGAACAGCGGCAGCCCCGCCGCCGTCACCGCCATGGGGATAGCCGAGTAGCTGCGCCGGCCGGAGGCGATGACATCGAAATAGCGCTGCGGGTAGGCGTTCAGCAGCGCGGCCGGCACACCCGCCGCCGTCAGCCGGCTGAACACGCTGCCCGCCCGCAGAATGGCGGCGATGGCTTCGTTGGGCTTCGGCCCCCAATGCCCGCCGATTTCCTGCGGCACGTTGCGGCCGGTGAGAATCGCCGCCTGCCCGCTGGCCGATTGCGGCGGCCCGGCCAGACCCATCTCCGCGTCGGTGGGGATGAAGCGGGCGCGGCCATAGTCGCCGCCGGGCGTGCCGGCCAGCGGGCGTTGGCCGCCCAGCAAGTTGATGAGATTGGGGATGTCCGCCGTGGCGAAGGGATTGTTGGCCGCGTCGTCCGCGCCTAAGCCCACGCCGTCGAGGAAGATGAAGAGGAGGTGGCGGTCCGGCGCCGGGTGCTGCGTCATGCGTCGCCCGGCGCGATGGTCTGCTGGTCGAGCCAGTAGATCACCCGCGCCCGGTCGAGCATGAGGGTGAACTCCTCTTCCTTGCTGCCGTAGCTGTTGAAGAGCAGGAACGAGGGTGTGAAGGTCACGCGGTAGCGCTCGGCCAACTGCCGGCCGATAGGGTCTTTGACATTGACGCGCAGAATTTGCAGCCGGTGGCCGGCGTCGTGTTCCAGCCGGTCCATGGCCGGGCGCATGGCCATGCACACGCCGCAGTTCTCCGAGTAGAACTCCAGCAGGGTGGGGCGCGTGTCGCGCAGCACCTTGTCAAAGGCGGCCAGCTCGTCGAAGTGCGCCAGCTTGGCAGGCGGCGTGCGCATGACGAAGAACACCACCACCGCCGCCGCGCTGTAAAGAGCCAGCAGGCCCAGCTCCACGCCGGTGAAGCCGCCGCCCGCAAACAACGCCGCCAGCAGCGCCAGCAGGGCCAGCGCCACCCAAATGTAGGAGTTGTGTGAGAAGAAGCGCAGCAAACGATTCATGATGACCTTACGCACGACGGCTGCCGTTGATTTTACCACCGCCGCTTGAGCGTGCCGGAAGTCGATCACGGGGCGGCCCGCCTGGACCGCCCCGTGATCGACCAATACCGCCGCCGCGCCTACTGGCTCTTGGCTGTGTCGCCTTCCTGGGTGTCAAACAAATCGGTGTGCGTCCACATATAGCCCCAGTTGTCGAGTTCGGGGATCTTGTGGCCCAGGCCGGTGAGGATGGTGGTGATGTTGGTGCGGTGCTCAACGCCGTGGATGATGACCTGCATGTAGAGCACGCGCGCCTGATACTGAATCCACAGCGTGCCTTCCGCTTCGCGCACGATGGTGCTGGGCGCGACAGTTTGCATCAGTTCGAGCAGGGCCTGGCCCGATTGCTCGGTCAACGCGGCCAGCGCTTCCATCGAGAGGCTGACCTCCCAGTTGAAGCGCTCGCGCTTGATGCGCGCCACGTAGTCGGCCTGGCCCTTGGCGATGTGCGCCAGCGTGTCGTGGATGGTGCCATAAGCGCCGGGGGCGGAGGCGGCCAACTGCTCCGGGCTGAGCTCCTGGCAGATGTGGATCAGCGCCGCGTTGGCCCAGTTGTTGTAGCGCATGAGTTCGACGAGCACGCTTTCAGATTGGTTTTCCATGGGTCGTATCTCCGGGTAGGTGTGCGGCCCATTCTACAGCACAAATGTTTCAGCGGCGACTCAAACGGTCGTGGGCGCGATTGGCCTAGCCCGCCACCAGGTCGGCCAGCAGCGCTTGCACCCAGCGCACCTCGTCCTGGTTCACGGTGTGGGCCATGTTGGGGTACAGCCGCAGCGTCACCGCGCCGCCCAGCGCGCCCAGCACCTCGGCGCTGTGCTGCACCCGCGCCGCCGGGATGTGCGGGTCAACGTCGCTGCACCCCAGGAACACTGGCGTCTCCGCCAGGCTCCCGGCGTAGTCGCGGGGCGTGCCGTCTGGCCCGATCAGCCCGCCGCTGAGACCCACCACGCCGCCGTAGCGCGTGGCGTGGCGGGCGGCATACTCGGTCGCCAAACACGCGCCCTGCGAGAAGCCCAGCAGCACCGTCTTCTCCGGCGGCACGCCCGCCGCCGCGATCTGGCCCAGCACCGTGCCCACCTTGCCCAGCGCGGAACTGAGCCACGGCTCATTCTTCGCCAGCGGCTCGAGAAAGCGGTAGGGGTACCAGGTGTTGGTGGCGGCTTG
>JAYUUW010000376.1:0-2744 GCA_043754665.1 Anaerolineales bacterium
CTATCCATGCTGGCCGCCGAGTTCACCAGTACATCAAGCCCGCCAAACGCTGCTTCGGTCGCCGCGAACAACGCCTTGATGCCGGCTGCGGTGCTCAGGTCGGCCTGTACGGCCACCGCCTGCACGCCGAGGGCTTCGATCTCGGCCTTCGTTTCCGCCGCCGCTGCCTCGGCCGAGTGATAGTGCACTACTATGTGGGCCCCCGCGCCGGCCAACGCTAACGCAATGGCTTTGCCCACCCGGTGCGCTCCGCCAGTTACCAACGCCACATTACCCTTTAGTTCCATGTAGTCACCCTTTACCTTTCGCCGCTACTGGAGTGGCCCGTGTAGCCATCGCCGCCATTTTCGACGCTTGCGCGGCTGGCCCGGCCAATGACGCGGCAAGTGTGGATAGAGAACACCCGCGGGAGGATGCATGGGAATTGTAGAGCGGGGTTTGTTGTGGCGCAAGATGACCGCCTCGATCCGCTCGCTTGACGCTCTGTCGCAAACTCGAAAAACGTGGTGGCATATCCCACCTGCCCAGGCCACATGCCGGGAGCTCATCCCGACCGACTGCACCAACGTCCGCGCGTCGGAAATAGTCCGGGGCACCCACGCGGCCGGCCCGCGGTATAAAAGGGTACGCCGCCCCGGGGCCGAGAAGGCTCTGTCTGCGTGGAGATTTTGCTGACGGAATGAGGTTCGCCAGCCTCAACGCTGGTCGCGAGAATCTTGATTAGGGTCAACTTCGAACTTTATCGGTGATAACTGGGGAGTTGTACGCTGATCTTGACGCTTGCGATAGAGCTGGCTAATATCGGCCTGTTGCAGCTGATTTGCAATAAGCGAGTGTCGTCTAGTTCAACCATCCCAGGGCGGATGTTTTCAATGGAGGCAGCATGCTAACGGCTGGAATTATCGGCTTCCGTGAAGGCTTGGAAGCAGCCTTGATCGTTGGGATCGTAATGGGCTATTTGGTGAAAACCGGACAGACCAGTCGCATTCGGACGGCCTGGGCTGGCGTGGCGGCTGCCGTGGTAGCCAGCGTGCTCCTGGCGCTGGGCCTTAGCCTGGTTGGCGCTGAGCTGGAAGGCACCGCCGAGCAGATCTTCGAGGGGACGACCATGGTGCTGGCGGTCGTGGTGCTCACTGGCATGATTTTCTGGATGCGATCGCAGTCGCGCTATTTGAAGGCGTCCATCGAGAACGAGCTCAAGACCGCCGTAACTTCCGGCGCCGGGCTGACCTTGTTCGGCGTGGCTTTCATGTCTGTCTTTCGCGAGGGCGTTGAGACCGCGCTACTGCTGGCTGCGGCGGCCTTTGCCAGCGATGGCCTGGGCACCCTGGTCGGCGCCCTGCTCGGCCTGGCGGCAGCCGTGGTCGTGGGCTGGCTGCTCTACACCGCCACCCTGCGCCTGAACCTGCGCGTTTTTTTCAGCGTCACCAGCGTGCTGTTGCTGTTCTTCGCCGCCGGGTTGTTTAGTCATGCCGTGCACGAATTTCAGGAGGCGGGGCTGCTGCCTCTGACGGTTGAACAAGTCTGGAATTTGAACCCAGTGCTGCCGGAAGACTCGCTCCTGGGCCAGGTTCTTAGCACCCTCTTTGGCTATAACGGCGACCCGAGCCTATTGGAGATACTAGCCTATGCGGCCTACTGGGCACTGGCCCTCGTCGGGGTCCGCTGGTGGGTGGACCGCCGCTCAGCCCGGGTCCAGACCGCGCGGGCAGTCTAAGCCGCAAGCCGCAACTCGGATTAGCTGAAAGCGTCGATCATAAGGATTAACGCTTTCAGCTAATCCGTTGTCCTAACTCGTCCGCCACAAGACGGTCCAATACCGAATCAGCCTAATTCTCGCAGCCTACCCCGTTTTTGTCCGCGTCGAAGCGGTGAGGTTCGTGGTGCAGCACTATTACCTAGTGGGTGATTTACGCAATCCAGATACTGCAATAATGGCACAAGCTCACGAAAATAGTAACTTTGCCGCCAGCCTGGCAATGCGTTAGCAGGACAGTCAGCAGTTGTTGTAATTTGTCATAAACATTAGCTGGTCACGACAATGTATTGCGATTTCGACTGATAACGTCGTTAAATCGCAAGATTGCGCCAGCACCGGCCGAGGTGTTATTTGGCGCGCCACTTGCATTGTCCAATTGTCCAATAGTGTCTCAGTCAATGGTGTTAGGATGTCGGCGCAACTCGCGGGACGCTACGAGTTGAGGCCGAGTACGGCCGGGTGCATACTATCCGCGTTGAGTGACGGGGACGTGTGCACCGGGTACGCGACGTCTGGGGCGGTCGGCCATTTGCAGGGGACACGCATCGCGCGAGCCCGTAATGGTGTTTGACCTCCCGTTCGACTCCTCAACTGGGTAGACCCGCTGGGCCAAACCCGCATCTGTGTATGAAGTCAGGACCCCAAAATGGCCGTGCCCGGCCGACCTGGTCCGGTTAGACCGCCTCGCCCCAGCGGAGGTCCTATGCCCAGTGATCCGTCTGCACCCAGTCGTTATGTTGGTCTCGATGTTCATCGGCACTACTTGGTAGGAGTTGCGGGCGACCGCCAAGGCGCCCAAATCTTCGGTCCTGTCCGGGTGGAGTGGCCCGATCTCGAACGATGGGTTCAGCAACATCTCACGCAACAGGACGCGGTTGTTTTCGAGATGACCGCCAATGGGCTGAAACTGCATGATGATCTGTTGCCCCATGTCCAGTCCGTCACGGTCGTCCACCCGCCGCACCTGGCGCTTACACCGCACCTG
>JAYUUW010000377.1:0-6805 GCA_043754665.1 Anaerolineales bacterium
TGGCCCTCGCGGTCGCGGTGGCGGCGGTCGCGCAGCCGCACGACGGCTTTGACGCGGGGGTTTTGCAGGCTGGTGAGCGGCGGCGGCATGGGGCGATTATGCCATAGATGGGAGGTGGGAGGTGAGAGGTGGGAAGTGAGAGGGGAGGTTAGAAGTCAGAGGTCGGAGTGGGTAAGCGGAGCAGCGGGGCAATGAGGCGGGGCGGGCGAGGCTACTTGCGGGCTGGTTCGTTTAGGCCGGTCTCGAACGCCTCGGTCATGCCGGCGTAGAGGGCTTGCCAATACTCGCGGGCGGCGGCCCACTTGTCCGCCTGGAAGCGGGCCACCCACTTTAGCAGTTCCGGCTCCTTCAATCCCTCGCGCACCCATTTCTCATGGAAGCCCTGAATGATGTCGACCACGCGCTCGCTCTCCCACGGCACCGAAGCGGCCGACTGGTGGTCGTGGATGGCCTTCGCCAGCCGGAAGTTGTCGCCCCAATAGTCCACGCCGGGCAGTTCGAAGTGGGTGAGGATGATCTCGTCGATGATGTCTTCAATCCACTTGCGGTGGAAGCGGCACGAACCGCTGTTTTCGGAATAGAACTCGTAGACGAAGCGCTCGACGTTCTTGCGGCCCAGCGCGTGCGGCGGCAGGAACTTGTTCTCGTAGTACGAGAAATACTTGCCCATGATGGGCATGGGCGCGAACATGCCGGGCGTCCAATACTGGTTGGGCACCATGCAGCCCTCCACCCCGTGGGCGGTGTAGACGGCGCGGTGGATACTGTTGATCCCATAGCGCGCGTCGAGCAGCTTGGCGGCGGCCCGCAGCCCGCGCCGAAACACCGCGCCCGCCTCGCTGAACAACAGCATTCGCATCACGGCGATGGCGTAGTCGGCGTTATGGGCCGAGTCAACCACCTTATCAAACTGGTCAGGGCGCGAGGCGAAGGTGAAGCGCGGCCCCTCCGCCGGCAGGCCAAAGTCGGCGGCGGGCAGCAGGCCGTCGGCGATGAGTTCCATGATCCAGGCAATCGTGCCGCCCGCCTGAATGGCGTCGAGGCCCAGCGTGTCGGCGGTCTTGTTCAGGCGCTCGGCGGCGCGCTGGTCGAACACGCCGCAGTTGGGGCCCAGCGCGGTGTAGGGCTCGTAGTCCTTCTTGAACTCGCCCACGTATTTCTTGCAGGCAATGGCGCACGGCTCGCCGCAGTGCGCGAAGTTGCGCGGCTTGATGATCTCGTCGTTGAACTGCTTGAGGTAGTGGCCGACGATAAAGTGGTCGTGCTGCTCCAGCCGCTCGGCGTCGCCCTGGTTGACCGACTGATAGTTGAAGCTGAACAGCCGGTCGTCGGCCTGGTGCATGTTCACGCCGAACGTGCCGCCGGTGTCGAACTCCGGCACATAGCGGTACTTCTGGCTCAGGGCCAGGTCGGCGGCGATGGCGCGCTGGCCGAAGTGCTTGAGAAAGTACTCGTCCAGCTCTTTGGCCTGCTTGAGGGCCGGGTCTTGCCAGTCGCCGCCGAACACAATGGCGGCCACGCGGTGATGCTGCAGCAGCCGCGAGCCCAGCCCGCCGCGCCCGGCCCAATCGTCAATCACGCTCAGGTCGCCGCGCTTCACCTGGTTGGAGCCAATGGCCCCTTCCTTGGTGTGGCGCGCCGCCGGGCCGGTCGCCAGAATGCGGAACCAGTCGCCGTCGTACTCGCCCCGATACTTGTCAAAACAATAGCGCTGGAGGCCGTAGAAGCCCTCCCACGTTCGCCCGCCCTCGGCCGCGTAGCCCTGCCAGTGCGCCTCCGGCTCAACCGGCTCTAGCCGCACGCTGTACTCGCCATCCTTCAGGCGGATGAGCAGCACCGAGTCCACGGCGGCCCGGCCGCGCAGCCACACGTAGTTTGCGCCCACCCGGTGAAAGACATACATCGCGCCGCCCAGCGCCGAGATGTAAAAGCCCTCCCACTGGTCCGAGTAGCCGCCGAAGATCATCCGGCGCGTGCCGGGCAGGGGCGACCCGGCCAGCAGCCCGCCGCCGAAGGTGAGCGACTGCGGGTCTTTCTGATAGCGGTCCCAGGCATATTGCACCGGGCCGATCAGCGTTTGATCGGTGGGGCAGGCGAGGCCCCAGCCCCCGGTGCCGAGGTCGATGTTTAGCTCGTAGAGGACGGAGCGATTGGTCATGAGGGAGCATTATGCCACAGGCCGGCGCGGCATTATGCGCAACGGGGCCAAAGGAAAATCCGGCGCGCTGGCGGCACTCAGCGTTGCGTACTAAGGCGGGGGGACGATTTCGCGCCGCTCAGCTACATCTTGAATAATGCTATCTAGCCGGGCGGCCTCGTCGTTGGGCTCGGCGGGGTTACGATCATCGCCGACAACGAGGATCGAATCAGTGTCGGTGTTGGTGGTGCGCAGCACGCGCTGTGGGCCTTCGCGCCACGCGATACTGGTCTGGACGACGAAAAACAAAGCGCGCTGCCCAGCGGCAGGCGAACGATCTGGCCCATCCTCCAAGGGGCTGTAGCTCACCTGGGTCACGGAGATTTTCTCGGGCAAGTTCAGCGTATCGACGATTGGCCGGAGAACTTGCACATCGATGGTGTACACAGGCAAGCCGCCGTCCCAATACGTCCCACTGTCTTGGTTCCAGCCGGTCGCCGACACGCTGAGAATTTGCCCCAAGAAAATGGCATCAGAGTCATCGATGATTTGCTCGTAAGGCATGACGCCATAGTCGAGGATCACCTCGACTGTAACGCCGTAGGTAGGTGTGGGGCTGGGCGTTCCCGCGCACGCGGCGAGGGTGAGCGCGCTTGACAGCAGCCACCGCAGTGACCGGGGCGAATGACGCATGACTTTTCGACTATACGGCCGGTAAGCCGGCGCGCTAGTCCGAGTGGCGGTTGGGGCGCCGGCGGCGCAGCAGCAGCGTGGCCATGACGCCCAGGAAGGGCACGACCGTCAGCAGTAGCTTGTTCATGTCAAAGATCGGCTGCACGCGCACCGCGCCGTTCGCGATCACAATCACCGCCACCGGGCGGGCGACTGTCCAGCCGCCGCCGCCGCTGCCGTGGCTCGGCCCGGCGTCGGCCCCCCGGCCAAAACCAACGGCGGTGAGCACCTCCGCCGCCGGGATGACGATCGTGTCGCCCTGCATAACCGGCTCACCGTACACCATGCGCACAGTCGCAGCGCTGGTGAGCTTGTCGAGCGTGTGGTGGTCGGCCCGCACGGCCTCCGTCGCCTCGGCCGCCGGGGCGGGCTGGTCATCCGCCTGAAGGTCGGCGAGATCGGCATGGGTGGAGGGCATGGCGGTCACCTTAATGCGTGGCGGTGGGTTGCAGTTGCGCGGCGGCGAAGGCCGCTGGCCACACGGCGAGGCGGCCGGCGGGCACAGCCTGGGCCAGGCCCAACAGCGTGCTTGCGCGGTGGGCAGCGGTGTGGTCGGCGAGCACCGCCTGCCGGCCATGCTGGGCCAAGGTCGCGGCCAGTTGGCGGTCGGCCAGCACGCGGGCCAGCCAACTGGTCAACTCCTGGCCGTCGCGGGCCACGGCGTAATCGCGGCCGGGGCGCAGCAGTTGATCGGCGTCGTCCCAGGCGGCCGACAGCACCGGCCGGCCGCAGGCGAGCGCCGGCAGCAGGTAGGGGTCGGGGCAGCCGGGGGCGGCGCGCGGCGGCAACTGCACCACCGCGCGGAAGGCCGCGAAGATCGCCGGCAGCTCAAAGTCGGGTATCCAGCCGCCGAACTGCACGCCGGCCTGGGCGATGGCCTGCCGCGCTGCGGGCGTGAAGACCGCGCCGTACACCCGCGCCCGCAGGCCCAGGCGCTGCACCGGGCGTAGGAAGTACTCTTGCAGTTCATCAAGCCGGGCGTCATCCGGGCAATTGCCCACCCACACCACATCGCCCTCGAGCGCCTGATTCACCAGCGGTTTAAAGAGGCGGGTGTCGGCGGCGGCGGGCCAGCGGATCGCAGTGGCGGCGTCCAAACTATTCGGCGGCTGGGAGAACTGGCTGCCGGCGGTGAGCATGGCGTCGAACTCAGGCCCGAAGGCCCCGCCGTGCGTGGCGTGCAGCAGCAAGTTATAGTCGCCGCAGCGGGCGCGGTGCTCGGCCAGGCGGCTCATCAAGGCCGGGTCGGTCTCGTCGTGGACGATGACCAGCGCGGCCTCCGCGAGCGCTGCATCCAGATTGAGCGTCGCCGGGTCATAGCGGCGGCTGGCCAGGCCCGGGTAGGCCGCATGAAACCGGGCCACAGGGCCGTGGCCGTAGGTGGCGAGCACGTGCGCCAGGCTGTCGCCGCCGCGTGGTTCATAGATTGCCACTTCGTGCCCCCGCAGCAAAAGCTCCATCGCCACGCCGCGCAGGCCGGTGGCGCTGGCATTGTTCCAGTCTGAGAGCAGTGAGGGGTAGAAAAAGACAATGCGCATGGATGCTCCTAAATACGGTGGGGGATCGTTCCCTATAGGGTAGCGACGAAGCGGGCCGCCGCCTATCGGAGCGCCGCTGTTATGGCTGTAGGGCGCGGGCTATGCGCCAGATGCGGGTTTGTCCTACACGCTGGTTCGCGGCTCGCCCCGTCACCAGCTCCGGCGCGATGGGCCTATAATCAAGTAGTCTCCGGTAGTTGTTGTCGCTCAGCAGGAGTTTCCATGGCTGACCACATCGAGAAGCAGGTAACAATTGCTGCTCCCATTGACCGCGTGTGGGCCGCGCTGACCGACCCGGCGGCCATCGCCGCGTGGATGGGAGATGATGACACGGTGGCCGTTGACCTGCGGGTAGGGGGCGCTTATCAATTCTTTGGCGGCGTGACGACCGGCGTGCTCACTGTGCTGCACCGGCCCCACCAGCTTGAGTACACCTGGCGGCAGGAAGAATGGCCGCCGGAGTGGCCCGACTCGGTGGTGCGCTGGACGCTGACGCCCGAGGGCGCGGGCACGCAACTGCGCCTGACGCACCACACCTTCCCGAACGCCGCCGAGCGCGACAGCCATGATGATGGCTGGGACGCCTACTGGCTGGAGCCGATGCAGGTTTGGTTGGAGGACGACACGGCCTAAGCCGTCGGCCGCTTTATCAAGAATCAAAACGGGGGCGCTCACACAAGCGCCCCCGTTTGCATTTGCTTGAGCCGCGCTAGCCGGGCGGTGGGCGGTGCGCCGGCCACTCAGGGGCCAGCATGCTCATGTTCACCACACTCCAATAGGCGTCGCCCACACGGCGGGCATCGCGCAGCAAGCCCTCGCGCACCAGCCCGGCGCGGGTGTAGCAGGCAATGGCGGCATGGTTGAAGTCGAACACGTTGAGGTCCAGCCGGTGCAGCCCCAGCGTGTCGAAGCCGATGCCCAGCGCCTGAGACACCATCTGCCTGCCCAGCCCCGCGCCGCGCCGGCCGGGCGCGACCAGCACGCGCGCCAGCGTGGCCGAGCTGTGGCGGCGGTCAACCTGGCTCAGCTCGATATGCCCCACGGCCTCGCCGCCGGCCAGCGCGGTGTAAATGTAGCGGGTGGGCGGGTCGCCGGTGGCCAGCAGCTTGTAGCGCTCTAGCTGCCCGGCGTCGAGCGGGTAAGTGAAGATCGGGCCGGCCCACTGCATGAGGAACTCCGCCGACTCGACCCAGCTTAGCAGGTGGCCGAAATCGGCGCGCTCAAAGGGGCGCAGGCTCAGCGCGTTCATCCGCCGATCCGATTGAGGCCGTCAAAGGCGGCCACTTTGTAGCACTCGGCTAGCGTCGGGTAGTTGAAGACCGTCTGCACAAAGTAATCGATCTTGCCGCCGAACGACATCACCGCCTGGCCGATGTGCACCAGTTCGCTCGCGCCCTCGCCGATGATGTGCACGCCCAACAGGTGGCGCGTTTCCATGTGGAAGATGAGCTTGAGCAGGCCGGAGGTGTCGCCAATGATTTGGCCGCGCGCGATCTCTTTGTAGTTGGCCTTGCCCACCTCGTAAGGCACGCCCAGTTCGGTCAGCTCTTCTTCGGTGCGGCCGACCATCGAGATTTCGGGGATGGTGTAAATGCCATAGGGGAACAGGCCGGGCACGCTCTGGGTCGCAATCCCAAAGGCGTGGCAGGCGGCCAGCCGGCCCTGCTCCATGGAGGTGGAGGCCAGGCTGGGGAAGCCGATCACATCGCCCACGCCGTAGATGTGCGGCACGGCGGTCTGGTAGTCGTCGTTGACGGTCAGCCGGCCTCGGCTGTCGCTTTGCAGCCCGGCGGCGGGCAGGTTCAGCCGGTCGGTGGCCCCGGTGCGGCCGATGCTGTGCAGGGCCTTTTCTGTGACGAAGTGCTTGCCGCTGCCGAGGTCGATGCGCACCTGCGGCCCGTGGTCGGTCTCCACCGGCTGCATGCCGCTGACGGTCTCGCCCAGCCGCAGGGTGACGCGGTTCTGGCGCATATGGTAGGCCAGGGCGTCGACGATCTCGGCGTCGACAAACGGCAGCAGGCGGGCGCGGGCGTCGACCAGGGTGACGCGCACGCCCAGGGCGGCGAAGATGCAGGCGTATTCGCAGCCGATGACGCCCGCGCCGACGATGGTGAGCGAGCGCGGCAGTTGGTCGAGGTGCAGGATGTCGTCGCTGATGAAGATGCGCTGGCCGTCGAAGGGGATGTGGGCGTCTTGGGTGGCAAACGTGCCGGTGGCGACGACGATGTGCGCGGCGGTGACGTCACGAAAGCCGTGGCCGTCGAGGTAGGTCAGGCGGACGGTGTGTGGGTCGAGGAACGCGCCGGAGGCTTCCAGCACCTCCACGCGATTGCGGGTGAGCTGGTGGCGGGTGACGTCGATCTCGTGCCGGATGACCTGATCGGTGCGGAAGAGCAGG
>JAYUUW010000378.1:0-8921 GCA_043754665.1 Anaerolineales bacterium
AGTGGCGGCGGCATCAGCGCCCAGTCCGACGGCGGCGCCACGCGCCTGCGGATTTATAACAGCACGGTGTCGGGTAACTCGGCGCAGTTGGGCGGCGGCATCTACCTGAACGCGACCAACACCTATGCCGTCATCAGCTACACCACGCTGTACGGCAACCTGGCCCCAGTCGCGGCCAACTTCACCGGCACCAGCGAACTGCACAATTCCATCATCGCCGGCGGCGGCGCGCTCAACTGCGGCGGTTCGATCAAGAGCTACGGCTATAACCTGGATGACGGCGACTCCTGCGGTCTGGGTGACACCGGCGACCTGACCAGCACCAACCCGCTGCTCGGGCCGCTGGGTTGGAACGGCGGGCCGACGCTGACGCATGCGCCGCTGCCCACTAGCCCGGTGATCGACGCCGCGGCCCCCCTCTTTTGCCCGGCGACCGACCAGCGCGGAGGCGCGCGTCCGGTGGATGGTAACGGTGTGGTGGGCGCGCTGTGCGACATGGGCGCGTATGAATACCGGGCCATTGTGGCCTGGCTGTACCTGCCGTTGATCTTGCGTTAGGGCGGCGCTAACCTGTTGGGCGCAAGCGTTTGGCGGGGCGGGGGGTCGGTGTGGCCACCCGCCCCGCAGGATTGGTGCACGGGCTGATAGCGAAAGGTGGTGGGCATGACCGGACGAACGCGAATGCACCGGGTGGCGGCGCTGCCGGCCTCGGCCGCGCTGGCAGGCGTACTGCTGGCGGCGCTGTGGCTGCTGCTGACGCCCCGCGTGGCGCGGGCGGGCGGGGTGGTCACCAACTGCAATGAAACCGGCTTGCGGCAGGCCCTGGCCGGCGGCGGCAGCGTGAGCTTCAACTGCGGCGCGCCGGTGACCATCACGCTGGCGAGCCAGGTGGTGATCTCGCAGAACACCACGCTCGATGGCGGCGCGCTGGGGCTGGTGACCATCAGCGGCGACGGGATAACGCGCTTGTTCACCACCACCGCCGGGGTCACGCTGCGGGTGTACCACCTCACCCTGCGCAGCGGCTACGCTTCGGGCGGCGGGGGCGGGGCGCTCCACCTGGCGGGGCCGGCCACGATCAGTAACAGCGTGGTCAGCAACAATGGCGCTGATTTCGGCGGTGCGATTGACACCACCGCGCCGCTGACGATTGTGAACAGCACCCTGCATCACAATTCCGGCTTTGCCTACGGCGGCGCGCTCAGCACCAATGCCGACCTGTGGGTCATCGACAGCATCTTCCACGATAATGAAAGCCCCGTGGGCCTGGCCGGCGCGATTGTGGTGCAGGGCACGCTGTGGGTCACCGGCAGCACGTTCTACAGCAACACCGCCGATACCAGCGGCGGGGCCATCTCGAACTACAACGTTGGGCATATCAGCAGCAGCGTGTTCTACCACAACCACGCCGACTCGCACGGCGGCGCGATTCACAATATCGGTGAGCTGTGGATCAGCGACACCGACATTTACACCAACACGACCTTCAACCAAGGCGGCGGCGTGGTCAACTTCGCGACGCTTCACCTGACCAACAGCCGCGTGCACGACAACGCGGCCGTGGGCGGCGGCGGCGGGCTGTCGTCCGACGGGGTGTTGGAGGCCAGCGGCAGCGCCATTTACAGCAACACCGCGCTGATCGGCGGCGGGCATCTACATCCATGCCGGCAACGACCCGGCCTGGATTGCCTACTCCACACTCTCCGGCAACCGCGGCGCGGCCGGCATCAACCTGACCGGCCCGGCGCGCCTGCACGGCACGGTTGTCGGCGGGGCGGCGCTGGCCTGTGCGCTGGGGCAGGGCGTGTTCTGCAGCACGCTGGTGGCCGGCCCGGCGGGGCAGAACTGCGCGGGCGCGGTGATTAGCGCCGGCTACAACCTGGCGGACGACGACACCTGTAACCTGACGGCCACCGGCGACTTCCCCGACACGGCCGCGCTGCTGGGACCGCTGGCCGGGAATGGCGGGTTCTCCCTCACCCACTCCCTGCTGCCCGGCAGCCCGGCCATCGACACCGGCGACTCTGACGACTGCCCGGCCACCGACCAGCGCGGCGGCCCGCGCCCGGCCGATGGCGACGGCGTGGGCGGGGCGCGCTGCGACAAGGGCGCTTTGGAGCTTAAGGCCGTGGTCGCCCGCCTGCTGCTGCCCATGCTCTACCGCTAGATGGATGACGAGTACCCAATTGGGTTTGAAATAGAAACCTTACCGCCAGGGGAATGAGCGATAGGCAGTCAGTCGCAGCCCTTGTTATAGGGCCGCCGAAAACCGCAGCACGAGGGCCGGCCCCGCCGGCCCGAAGTGCTGCGGTTTTTCGCAAGGGTCTGATAGTCACTCTCAAGTATCCACCCTGCGATGCGCCGGCCCGCTGACGGTGTGGCGCTCGACTCTCCTGCGATCAACCCTCTACCTTCTCGCCCGCTGCTGGCCTTTTCCGACCTCTGACCTCCGACCTCCTATCTCTCATCTATAATTCGCAGCGGTAGCCAATCCCATGCCCCTCACCGACCTCAACGCCCGCCTCGTCGCCTGCCAGCGTTGCCCGCGCCTGACCGCCTACTGCCGGCAGGTGGCCGCCGAGAAGCGCCGCGCCTACCGCGACCAGGACTACTGGGGCCGCCCCGTGCCCGGCCAGGGCGACCACGCCGCCCGCGTGCTGCTGGTGGGCCTGGCCCCCAGCGCGCACGGCGCTAACCGCACCGGCCGCCTGTTCACTGGCGACCCCTCGGCCGACTTTCTGACCGCCGCACTCTACCGCGCCGGGTTCGCCAGCCAGCCCACCTCCACCCACCGGGGCGACGGCCTGACCCTGCGCGGCCTGTACATGGCCGCCGCCGCCCACTGCGCCCCGCCCGATAACAAGCCAGCCGCCGCCGAGCTCGCCAACTGCCAGGCCTACCTGGCCGAGCACCTGGCGCTGCTGCCCAACGTGCGCGTCCTGCTGGCGCTCGGCAAAATCGGCTTCGACGCCCTGCTCACCGCGCTGGCCGCCGCTCGGCATGCGCCGCCGGGGCCGCGCCCCGCCTTCGGGCATGGCCGGGCTTACCCGGTTGGCCCTTACACCCTGCTGGGCAGCTACCACCCCAGCCCGCAGAACACCAACACCGGCCGCCTCACCCCCGCCATGCTCGACGCCGTCCTCGCCCAGGCCCAAGCGCTCGCCGCCGCCGCGTCGCCCGTTGACTCAAGCGCTGCCGCGTAGCTCCCCTTCCGTAATTCGTGCCCCTTCGTTCACTCATTCGTGCTCATTCGTGACCCGAACTCCCGTGCTATAATTCGGTTAGAGGACCGTACTTGTTCCGAAACCCGCTCCGCCAGGCCCCAGAAAAGGGCAAAAACGAGGGCAAAGCCGACCCCGCCAAGGGGAAACCGGGCCGTGGCCCCGCGCCAGCCAAGGGCGCGGCCCCGGCCAAAAGCGGCGGCGGCGGCCCGGCCAAAGGCAGCGCCCCCACCAAGAACGGCGGCGGCAGCGCCAAGCCGCCCGCCCCGGCCCGGAGCAGCAAGCCGGCCGCCGCGCGCGGCAGCCGGGCGCGGGCCCAACAGCCCCTGCCCCCCGCCGGCATGTCGCTCGACCGCAAGCTCGACATCGCCGGTATCCTGCTCGTCTTCATCGGCCTCATTACCGGGCTCAGCCTGTTCGCCAGCCAGAGCGACATTGCCCCGCTCCAGGCCTGGCTGCGCCTCAACCGCGACCTGGCCGGCTGGGGCGTGTTTGGCCTGCCCATCGCGTTTATCGGCCTCGGCCTGTGGCTGGTGCTGCGCAAGTTCGGCGACCGGCTGCCCAAGCTGGAGCCGGAGCGCCTGGTCGGCCTGGTGCTGCTCTACCTGGCCCTGCTGACCACTCTGCACTTCTTCGTGGCCGAGACCGCCGAGACTGTGTTTGAGCCGGTGGCCAGCGGCCGGGGCGGCGGCTACATTGGCGCGACCCTGCTGCTCATGCTGCTCAGCGCGCTGGGCACGCTCGGCAGCGCCGTGCTGCTGGTGGCCTGGTGGATCATCGCCGTGCTGTTCACCGCCGGGCTGTCCGCGCCGGAACTGGTGCTGCTGGTCATCGGGTGGGTGCAGCGGCTGCGCCCGCCGGCCGGGGCGCGCCAACTGCCGCTGCCCCGGCCCGAGGCCCCCGCCGTGCCGCCCTCGGCGCCGCGTGTGGGGCGTGGCGCGCCTGTAACCCCCGCCGCCAAAGCGCCGCCGGCCGCGTCCGCTGGCGCGCCTCAGCCCGGCACGCCGGTTGCGGTGGTGCCCGGTGCGCCGGTGGTGGCAGGGACGGCGGCGCTCGCTGCGCTCGTGGATCAGCCGCTCGTCATCGGCGGCGACCTGCCGTGGGAACTGCCGCTGGTGGCCGACATGCTCGATCAAGGCACCGAGACCGGCTCCAGCGATGAGGCCGACCGCCTGCGCGCCATCCTGATCGAGAACACCCTCGGCTCGTTCGGCGCGCCGGTGCGCGTGGTGGAGGTCAACCGCGGCCCCACCATCACCCAGTTCGGCGTCGAGCCCGACTTTGTGGAGATGCGCAACGGCAAGAAGACCAAGGTCAAGGTTGGCAAGATCGCCGCCCTGGCCGACGACCTGGCGCTGGCGCTCTCGGCCCACTCGGTGCGCATTGAAGCGCCGGTGCCGGGCAAGGGCTTCGTGGGCATCGAAGTACCCAACGCCGAGACCTCGGTGGTGGCCCTGCGCGATGTGATGGAGTCGGACAACTTCGAAAAACTCAAAGGCCAGTTGCGCCTGGGCCTGGGGCAAGATGTGTCGGGCGCGGCCATTTCGGCGCGGCTCGACAGCATGCCGCACCTGCTCATCGCCGGCACCACCGGCTCGGGCAAGAGCGTGTGCGTCAACGCCATCATCGCCTGCTTGCTGCTGCACAACACGCCCGACGATCTCAAGTTCGTCATGGTCGACCCCAAGCGCGTCGAGCTCACCGGCTACAACGGCATCCCGCATTTGCTGACGCCGGTGGTGGTCGAGCTAGAGCGCGTGGTGGCCGCCCTGCAATGGGTGACGCGCGAGATGGATGAGCGCTACCGCAAATTCGCCAAGGCCGGCGTGCGCAACATCATCGACTTCAACGCGCGCGGGGCCGGCGGCGGCGAGAAGCGCCTGCCCTATCTGGTCATCATCATCGACGAGTTGGCCGACCTGATGATGCTGGCCCCCGACGAGACCGAGCGCACGCTTACCCGCCTGGCGCAGTTGGCCCGCGCCACCGGCATCCACCTCATCATCGCCACCCAGCGCCCGTCGGTCGATGTGGTCACCGGCCTCATCAAGGCCAACTTCCCGGCCCGCATTGCCTTTGCCGTGGCCTCGTCGGTCGACTCGCGCGTCATCCTCGACCAGCCGGGGGCCGAGCGCCTGCTGGGCCGGGGCGACATGCTCTTCCAATCGCCCGACGCCGCTGCGCCGCTGCGCATGCAGGGCGTGTACGTGGCCGATAGCGAAATCCAGCGGATTGTGCAGTATTGGAAAGATCAGCGCGGGGCCGAAGTAGTGCCGGAAGGCGTGCCGGACTCCGATGTCGCGCCCGCGCCCAGCGAGCCGGGCGGCGCGCCGACGCTCAGCCCGGCGCCGGCCGCCACGGCCACGCGTCCGCCGCCCACCCAGCCGGCGCTGCCGTTCAGCGGGTTTGATCTGCCCGGCGCGAATGATATTGAAACGCCCGGCGACGATGACGCGCTGTTGAATGAGGCCATCCAGGCGGTGCGTGAGATGAAGAAGGCCTCGATCTCGCTGCTCCAGCGCCGCCTGCGCATTGGCTACACCCGCTCGGCCCGCCTGATCGATGAACTGGAGGAGCGCGGCATCATCGGCCCGGCCGAGTCCGGGGCCAAGCCACGCGAGGTCATCAGCTTCGGGGCCGCCGCCGACGCCGACCCGCCCGGCGGCGCGCCCGGGGCCGCCGTGCCCGCGCCGGACAGCGCCATTCCGCCGGCCGACAAGCGCACCTGGACGAACGAGTAAGTCCAATTCCCCGCCTCCCTCGCCCGCTCGAGGGCCAACCCATAGGTAGCAACTGCCCGTGACCCTCCGTAAACTCTACGCGACCGTATTGGTATTGGTAAGCCTTAGCGCGTGCGGTCTCAAGCCGACCACGCCCGCCCCCACGCTCACGCCCTTCGTGCGCGTCACGCTGGCGGCTGCCACGGCCGCACCGGCCACGCCGGTGTTCACCGCGACGCCGGTGCCGAGCGCCACGCCCGAAGTGCATCTGGTGGGCTATGCGGCGGCGGGCGAGGGCACCGCTGGCGTGCGCGCCGCGCTGGATGCCGCCGCCCAAGCGCACGGCTGGCAGGTGCAGACCGCCGCCGATGTGCCGTCGCTGGCGCAGGCCGGTGCGGCGCTGATTGTGGCCGACGGGGCCATCGGCAGCGATGGGGCCGAGTACGAAGCCGCCGTGCGCGAGGCCGCCGCCGCCTTCCCCGCGATCTATTTTGTGGGCCTCAACATGGCTGGGCCAGACGCGCCGCTGCCCAACCTGCTGACGCTGGGCGGCCCGAACGCGCGCGAGGACCAGGCCGGCTTTGCGGCCGGGCTGATCGCTGGGTATGTGACCGAGGTGCAGGCGGTGACGGCCATCGCCAACACGGCCACTGTGGCCGGGCTGAAGTACCGCAACGGCTTCCTGCACGGCGTGCGCTACTCGTGCACCCGCTGCCAGATTTTTTTTATTGACCTGACCGATGAGACCGCCACGCAGTTCGCGGCGGAGCAGGCGCGCTTCGCCGCCCTGAACACTTCTGATGTGGTGTTTGCGGCGGCGGGGGCGGCGGGTTGGGCCGGGCTGCGCGCCGCCGCCGAGGCGGGGGTGTGGGTCATTGGCGGCGGCGGCGATGCGTATGCCGAGGCGTTTGAGAACGGCGGTGCGCCTGGGGCCGATCGGCTGGTGACGAGCGTGCTGTTTGACCCGGCCGCCGCCGTGACCGGCTTGAGCGCCGCGCTGGAGGCCTACGCCGCCGGCTCGCCGCTGATTGGCGCACAGCCCTACGCGGTGGGGAATGGCGCGGTGGTGGTGCTGCCCGCCCGCGTCGGCCTCGAGGTGTTCAGCGAACTCGACCTACAAGAAGTGCAGGCCGCGCTGGCGCTGCTGGCCGATGGCTCCCTCGAAACCGGCGTGGACCCCCTCACCGGCAACGAGCGCTAGCGGCGGCCGCCCATAGTGCGACCGACCTTTGTGGTTTAGCCGCCCCTGAGTCCCCTGAGTCCCTTTGCGCAGCATCCCCCTTCAGACCCTTCAGACCCTTCAGACCCTTTATTCCCTTCTTACCCTTCCCGCCCCTTACCACCCGGCCCTCGCCTACCGCCCCCTCCGTTAGGGCGCTACATCGCCGCCGGCGTGACGCCGCTGTTCTTCTTGCCGGTGATCTGGTACCACAGCAAGCCGCCCAGCGCGCCCAACCCCGCCAGCAGCACGACCTCGAACAGGCCGAAGCAGCACGCCCCGCCCAGAGCCCCGCCGTAGTAGAACGCCGGGCTCGTGGCGTTGGTGCCTGGGTCGAGGCCCATTTGGCGCAGGAGCTCGGCCGCGCCTTCCGGCCCAACGGTGAAGGCCGAGACCGCCCCGAGGATCAGGTGCGCGATGACGGCTCCAATGCCGCCGATGGCCCCGGCCCCCGCGCCGGCTTTGGCCGCCAGGTTGCCGGCGCTCGGTCGGTCGAACTGCCCGGCCAGGTAGCCGCCGCCCAGCCCAGCCAGCACCGCCAGGCACGGCACGCACAACAGCGGAGGGATCAACAGCCCGCCGCCCGTCCCCAGCACCAACATAATCGCGCCAACGATTAACCCTGCCTTGACCATGGTGACTCTCCCCGCGCTAGTGGTCGTGCCCGCCCCCTGCCGCCGATTGTGCCTCAGGCCCTGCCCCAAAGCAAGCTACGGCTACCCGTGGGTGCATCCGGAGAAGTTGGCCGACTTTGACCCCGGCGGTTGAAACCGCGGGCAACAAAAGGCGAAGCCCGCCTACGCGGGCTGGGAGCGCTGCGCCATAAAAAGCGCTGCGGCCAATAATCTCCGATGCACCCCTACCCGCCTTTTCCGACCTCTGACTTCCAACTTCTGACCTCTCATCCTCCCAGTACACCCGGCCTATTACATTTCCCCGCGTTTTTCGCTACTCTGTAGCATCACTCATTGGTTAGAATTCGGTAGGTGTCGCTATGTCTGAGATGCTGGTGAATGGGTATCGGATTGAGCCTGGTGCGCAGTTGCGCCGCGCCCACCTGGCGCAGGCGCAGTTAGCTGTGGCCGACCTGACCGGCGCGAACCTCTCCGGGGCCAACCTGGCCGGCGCGAACCTGCTGGGCGCGAACTTGTCGCTCACCAACCTGGCCGGGGCCAGCCTGCCCCAGGCGCAACTGGCCGGAGCCTACCTGCCCCTCAGCGATTTGCGCCGCGCCGACCTGCGCCGCGCCTATCTGCGCGAAGCCAATCTCTCGCTCGTGGACCTCACCTACGCCAACCTGGCCGAGGCCAACTTGGTGCAGGCCGATCTCTCCGGGGCCACGCTGTTCCAGGCCGACTTCACCCGCGCCCTGCTCACCGCCGCCAACCTGCGCGAGGCCAAGCTGTGCCGCGCCATTTTCCGGCGGGCCGATCTGCGCGGGGCCGACCTGCGCGACTGCGACCTGACCGGCGCCGACCTGCGCGGGGCCAACCTGCGCGGCGTCAAGTGGGCCGGCGCCATCTTGCCCGACGGCAGCCGCTTCACCCAGGCTTAAGCGCCCCGCCCCCCCAACCCACAGTAGAATAACCGGCGACCGCCTACTGGGAGGGCAGCCTCGCCATCATCGCCAAGCGGATAGATATATAAGTCTGTACGGCCAAGAGCCGCCCCAACAGCCTCCCCCAGTTGGGCGCGGATTAGACGAAAGACCACTAACATCAGCGCGTTGTGCGGTGAGCAGATTTGCGGCTCACCGCACAA
>JAYUUW010000379.1:0-2129 GCA_043754665.1 Anaerolineales bacterium
GCCGCCATGTATGTGATTGCGCGGCGCGTGGCGGATGACGAGCTCTTGGACCTGGGGGACGGCTGGCAGGCGCTGCGGCAGATGTGGTGGCCGGCCTGGCGCTGGGGCCTCGTCAACCTGATCGTGCTGGTCACCCTGGTCGGCAACTTTTACGCTTACCAGGCCTTCAGCGGCTGGGGCTGGGTGGCGCTGCGGCTGCTGTGGGGGGCCATCGGCGTCGTGTGGCTGGCGGTCAACCTGTTCTATTGGCCCTTTTGGCTGGCGCAGTCCGACCAGCGCCTGACGACCACGCTGCGCAACGGCCTGCTGCTGCTGGCCAGGTCGCCCGGTCTGAGCCTGACCCTGCTGGTCATATGCGTCCTGCTGGCGACGGCCAGCGTGCTGCTGACGCTGCCGCTGGCGGTGGCGCTCATGGCCTGGCTGGCCTTGGCCGGCACGCTGGCGGTGGACCGGGCGCTCAGCGCCAACCCCAGCCGCCCGATCACGCCCGCAGCGGGCGAGGAGCTTGAACGCACATGAAACTAACACGTCACCCGGCCAACCCCCTCCTGCTGCCCGACCCGGCTTCAACCTGGGAGAGCTACAACGTCTTCAACCCGTCGGTTATTCACCATGGCGGCCTGTTTCACATGTTCTACCGGGCGCAGGGGCAAGATTGGATCAGCCGGATCGGTTACGCCGTCAGCGTCGACGGCGTGCACTGGAACCGACTGCGCGAGCCGGTGTTGGCGCCGGAAGGCGCGGCCGAGGCGCGCGGCGTGGAAGATCCGCGCGTGGTCGAAATCGGCGGCGTGTTTTACATGGCCTACACCGCCTTCGCCCGCAGCCCCGTGGGCGACTTCCAGGTGCGGCCGATGTTTGCCCGCAGCCATAACCTGCTGACGTGGGAACGCCTGGCGCCGCTGGTCACGGGCGAAGACAACAAAGATCACGGGCTGTTCCCGCGCCAACTGGGCGGTCGGTTTGTGGCGCTGCACCGCCGCCCGCCGCAAATTTGGCTGGCCGAGAGCGACGACCTGCTGACCTGGCCCGCGACGCACATGCGGCCGCTCTTCGGTCCCCGCCCCGACAACGGCTGGGACGAGAAGCGCGTGGGCGGCAACGGCGCGCCGATAGAGACCGCAGCCGGCTGGCTCATGCTCTATCACGCCTACAACAAGCAGCATGTCTACCGGCTGGGCGTGGCGCTGCTCGACCGCGATGACCCCGGCCTCGTCCTCAAGCGCCCGCTGGCCCCGATCTTTGAGCCGGAGGAATTGTGGGAACTGCGCGGCGATGTGCCGAATGTGGTCTTCTCCTGCACCAACCCGGTGGTGGCAGGGCAAGTCTATGTCTATTATGGCGGCGCCGACCACGTCATTGGCCTGGCGACCTGCGCCCTCGACGAGTTATTGGACTTCGCGCTGACCGCGCCCTAGCGAGCGGGGCGGCCCGCTCATCTGATTGTGGATTGTTATGTGGACTATTACTGAAACCGACTTTGCGGCTCACCATCGCCACCATCAGGAGACGCTGTTCACCATCGGCAACGGCTACCTGTGCACCCGCGGGGCCTTTGAAGAGAGTGACCCCAACGACCGGCGCGCCACCTTCATCCACGGCGTGTTCGACGCCGCGCCGATTGTGGTGACTGAGTTGGCCAATGCGCCCGATTGGCTGCCGCTGGTGATCTATGCCGGCGGGGAGCGCTTTGGCCTGTACTCCGGCCAGGTGGCCGGCTACCAACAGACGCTCGACCTGCGCCAAGGGCTGCTCACCCGCCGCCTACGCTGGACCGCGCCCAGCGGGCGGCAGCTGGACCTGACCTTTGAGCGCTTCGCCTCGCTGGCCGAGCCGCACACCCTGCTGCTGCGCTGCCGCGTCCGGCCCAACTTCGCTGGGCCGATTGAGTTCCGGGCCACGCTCAATGGCGACACGCACAACGAGGCCCTGCTGCACTGGCGCCACCTGGCCCAGCACCTCGACCCGGCCAGCGGCGCGGCCGTGCTGGTCAACCGCACGCGCCAGTCGGCCATCGACTGCGCCAGCGCCATGCGGGTGCTCACCACCGTGGGCCAGGAGGTCGCGCGGCAGTACTGGGATGTGGACAACCGGCCCACGCTGGCCGTGACCGTCGCCGCCCAACCCGG
>JAYUUW010000380.1:0-5170 GCA_043754665.1 Anaerolineales bacterium
GGCAGCGGCGTGTCAGACGGCGGCAGAGTAGGTGAGGCCGTGACGGCGGGCGTAACTGAGACAGCCGGTCCGGGTGTGGCGGAAGGCAGGGGTGTGGCGCTGGCTTCGGCCGAGCCGCCGCCGGCGCTGGGCGGGTTGACCGGCGCGGTGGCCGGGGCGGGGCGGTTGGCGCAGGCGGCCAGCAGCAGGGCCGCCAGCAGCAGGGCTGTGGGGAGGGGGTGACGCTTCATCCCTCAAGTATAACGCGTCTGCGGTGCGTTACCGGCTGATTCGCCACCCATTCGCCACCGCTGGCCGGTTGCGGCGTTTTTCGGCCGGACTATAATTGGGCCTATGTCAAGCTCTACCGATCTACCCACGCCGGATAATCGCAATTACCCCTATGGCATGGCGCTGCTGGGCGTGCTGTTGGGCGGGGCCTTCTACTGGGGGCTGCTTCAATTCCCCGGCGCGGTGCTGCAAGGCGCGCTGCGGCTGCCGGGCCTGCTGGTGGTGTCGCGCGGCCTGGCGCCGCTGCTGGCCGGCATGGGGGCGGTGCTGCCGGCACTGGTGGTCACCACCATCGGCCACCTGCTGTGCCTGATCCCGTTCGTGTTGTTGGGGGCGGCGGTCTTCGCCCGCGAACGCATGTGGGCCACGGTCGTCGGTCTGGTGCTGTTCCTTCTGCTGGCCCTCGCGCTGATCTTCGTGTGGCGCTTCCCCGGCCTGGCGTGACCTGCTGAGCGCGCCGTAGACCAGCAGCCGCGCCGCTAGCCCTCACGTCTGGGTCAGATGGGTGAGGGCGCGTATACCCCGTTTGCGTGTCAATTCAACACTTTTGTACCCCAACCCACCAGTTTGACAACTTTCAATCCCTAATAGTATAATTAGTCCTATTCATCCAATGAATTAGACTATTCGACTATGGCGAACATCCTCTACTCAACTCCCCTGCTCGACAAGTTAGATTCAGAACTCGTCCGCTACATCGTGGCGAGTGGCCGCAAGCCCGGTGAGCGCCTGCCCTCGCTGGAGAAGCTCAGCGCGGAACTCAAGCTCAGCATCGGCAAACTGCGCGAGCAGCTCGAAGTGGCCCGCGCCCTGGGCTTCGTCGAGGTGCGCCCGCATACCGGCATCCGCGTGGCCGAATACAACTTCCTGCCGGCCATCCGCTACAGCCTGCTGTATGCGCTGGCGCAAGACCCCGGCCAGTTCGCGGCCTTCGGCGAGCTGCGCAACCATGTGGAAGCGGCGTTCTGGTATGAGGCCGTGGCCTGCCTGACGCCCGAGGATCACGCCGAGCTGCGGGCGCTCATCGCCTCCGCCTGGGCCAAGCTCAACAACCACCCGGTGCAGATTCCCCACGCCGAGCACCGCAGCCTGCACCTGACCATCTTCAAGCATTTGGATAACGCCTATGTCAAGGGCGTGCTCGAAGCCTATTGGGAAGCCTACGAAGCCGTGGGCCTCAGCCTGTTTTCCGACTATCAATATCTGCGCGAGGTGTGGGCCTACCACGAGGGCATCGTCACGGCGCTGGCCGCGGGCGACGCCGCCGAAGGCCACCGGCTGCTGCTGGCGCACACCGCGCTCCTGCGCCACCGCGAACTGCGCACCGGGGCCGTCTCGCTGACGCCCGCCGCCGTGTCGGCCGGAGTGCCTTAATCCTGCTCATTGGCTCGCCGGCCTCTTGGGCGCGGCACTGCCTGATCTAAAGGAGAGACTGCATGAGTGTCACCGAACTCGAAACCGGCGCCCAAGCGCAGCCGGCCGCCGGCCGCCCGCCGGTCATCAACGACTTCTCCATCAGCGTCGCCACCAAGAACGGCTCGGGCAGCCAAACCGCCAACACCACCCTGCTGCGCGCCCTGTTCAAGATGGGCATTCCCGTCAGCGGCAAGAACCTGTTCCCCTCCAACATTCAGGGCCTGCCCACCTGGTACACCATCCGCTTGAACCGCGACGGCTACACCGCGCGCCGGCAGCGGGCAGAGATTGTGGTGGCCATGAACCCGGCCACCGTCATTGAAGACCACCAGGGCGTAGAGCCGGGCGGCGTGTTTATGTACGCCGACGACCTGAAGCTGGCGCAGAACCGCACCGACCTGACGTATTACCCCATCCCGGCCAAGCGGCTGGCGACCGAGAACGAAACCGACACCAAGCTGCGCACCTATGTGGCCAACATGGTCTATGTGGGTGCGCTGATGCACTTGCTGGGCATCAACATCGTCGACATCGAGGGCGCGCTGCTGTTCCACTTCAAGGGCAAGCGCAAGCCGGTCGACTCGAACATGAAGGTGGTGCGGGCCGCCGCCGAGTGGGCCGCCGCCAACCTGACCAAGCAAGACCCGTATCAGGTCGCGCCCATGAACCAGACCGAGGGCAAGATCATGATCGACGGCAACACGGCCGGCGCGCTGGGCGCGGTGTATGGCGGCGTGACCATGGCCGCCTGGTACCCGATCACCCCCGCCACCAGCCTGGCCGATGCGCTCAACCACTACCTGCCGCAGTTGCGGGTTGATCCGGAGACCAAGGCCCCCACCTACTCGGTCATCCAGGCCGAGGACGAGCTGGCGGCGTTGGGCATGGTGCTCGGGGCCAGTTGGGCCGGAGCGCGCGCCATGACCAGCACCTCCGGCCCCGGCATCTCGCTGATGGCCGAATTTGCCGGGCTGGGCTACTACGCCGAAATTCCGGCGGTGATTTGGGATGTGCAGCGCATGGGGCCGAGCACCGGCCTGCCCACCCGCGTGGCGCAGGGCGACCTGATGCTGGCCTACCACCTGGGCCACGGCGACGCCAAGCATGTGGTGCTGCTGCCTGGCAGCGTGAAGGAGTGCTTTGAGTTTGGCTGGCGCGCCTTTGACCTGGCCGAGCGGCTGCAGACGCCGGTGTTTGTGCTGAGTGATCTCGACCTGGGCATGAACCAGTGGATGTCGGAGTCGTTTGACTACCCCGATGCGCCGATTGACCATGGCAAGGTGCTCACCGCCGCCGATGTAGAGCGGCTGGGCGGCTTTGCCCGGTATAAGGATGTGGACGGCGACGGCATTGGCTGGCGCACGCTGCCGGGCACCGATCACCCGCTGGCGGCGTACTTTACGCGCGGCACGGGCCACAACGAGCGCGCCCAGTATTCCGAGCGCCCCGACGATTGGGAGCGCAACATGGCGCGGCTGAAGCGCAAGTTTGAGACGGCCCGCACGCTGGTGCCCGCTTCGGTGGTGCAGACCATGCCCGGCGCGGAGGTCGGTTTGCTGGCCTTCGGCTCGACCGACCCGGCGATCGCCGAGACCCGCGCGCGCCTGGCGGCGGCCGGCGTGGCCACCGACTACATGCGCCTGCGGGCGCTGCCGCTGGCAACCGCGGTGCGCGATTTTGTGGCCGCGCATAAGGTGACCTTTGTGGTGGAGATGAACACCGACGCTCAGATGCACGAACTGGTGCGGCTGCACGTGCCCGAGCACGCCATGCGGGTGCGGCCCGCCAACAAGAGCGACGGCCTGCCGCTGACGGCCGCCTGGATTACCGAGTTCCTGAGCATCGCGCTGGCGAAGGAGAACTAATATGACGACTGCTGCTGCGCCGGCGCGCCCGTCGGCCACGAACCTGATTGGCCTCACCAAAGTTGACTATAAGGGCCTCGACTCGACCTTGTGCTCCGGCTGCGGGCACGACTCGATCTCGGCTCAGATCATCACCGCCTGCTACGAGCTGGGCGTGCAGCCCGAGCGCATGGTCAAGTTCAGCGGCATCGGCTGCTCGAGCAAAAGCCCGGCCTACTTCATGAACCGGTCCTTCGGCTTCAACGCGCTGCACGGCCGCATGCCGTCCGTCGCCACCGGCGCGCTCATCGCCAACCACACGCTGGCGGGCATCGCCGTCAGCGGCGACGGCGACACCGGCAGCATTGGCATGGGCCAGTTCAAGCACCTCATGCGCCGCAACGTGCGCATGCTCTACATCGTGGAGAACAACGGCGTCTATGGCCTCACCAAGGGCCAGTTCTCGGCCACCGCCGACCTGGGCCAAGAGATGAAGTACGCCGGCCGCAACGAGCTGCCGCCCATTGACCTGTGCCTGGAGGCCCTGGTGGCCGAGTGCGGCTTTGTGGCGCGCTCGTTCGCGGGCGACCCCAAGCAGGTGGTGCCGCTGCTGAAGGCGGCCCTGAGCCACCGCGGCACGGCCCTGCTCGACATCATCAGCCCGTGCGTGACCTTTAACAACCGCGACGACTCCACCAAAAGCTATGCCTGGGGCAAGGTCCACGACGAGCGTATCAACGACTTCACCTACGTGCCCCCGCAGGAAGAAATTCGCGTGGACTACGCGCCCGGCGAGAGCACGGCCGTAGAGCTACACGACGGCTCGTCCATTGTGCTGAAGAAGCTGGATGGCAGCCACGACCCGACCGACCGCTACGCCGCCATGCGCCTGCTGGAAGAGGCCCGCGAGAAGCAGCACTTCATCACCGGGCTGATCTATGTGAACGGCCGCCGCCCCAACCTGGCTGAGCACGAGCACCTGACCGACACGCCTCTGGCGGCCTTCACGCCCGAGCAGGTGCGGCCCTCGCGTGCCTCGCTCGACAAGATCATGGCGGGTATGAAGTAACGGCCGCCCGCCGCACCGACTGACAAGAAAGGCCGGTTGGGTGGCGCGGCTGCTCAACCGGCTTTTTGTTCCATTAGGGCGGCTTCCCAATTGACCTGCGCCGTCACCCAACCGCCAACCTTCGCGCAGCCTCGCGTAGGGGCGTTTGCCTGCCCCGGATGATCTTGCCGGGGAATAAACGCCCCAGCGCTCGCTACCACCCAATCGGCGTACTTCAATCAGGAAGCGGCTATAGAGGGGCAGGTAGTGGGAATAGGGGCCAAGAAACGAGCAAACCTAACCCCCCTTGACAGCATAGTCCGCCGATACTATACTGGAGTGGAGTATACAACCTGAGGACGCTATGCCCGACGCTCCCGCCCCCAACAACGAAGAAGTGCTGAAACGCCTGCGCCGGATTGAAGGCCAGGTGCGGGGCGTAGCGCGCATGGTCGAAGACGGCCGTGATTGCCGCGAAGTGCTCCAGCAACTGACCGCCATTCGCTCGGCGGCCAACCAGGTAAGCCGCCTGCTGGCGCGCTCCTATGCCTGCCAATGCTTGAGCGACTCACAGGAAAGCGCCGACCCCGAA
>JAYUUW010000381.1:0-3540 GCA_043754665.1 Anaerolineales bacterium
TCTTCCGCCTGTGCGCGGCGCTTCTGCTGCTGCCCGGTTTGGCCGGGCCGGCGCGGGCGCAGACGCCGCTGAGCGTGGCGGCCAGCGCGGCCGACGCCAAGATCGCACCGTGGGTGCTGGCCCACGCGGCCGGCGCACCCGTTGAATTTCTGGTGATCTTGACCGGGCAAGCCGATCTGAGCGGCGCTGATGCGCTGGCGACCAAGACCGAGAAGGGCCGCTATGTCGTCAGCCAACTGCGCGCGGCGGCTCAGGCCAGCCAGGGCGCGCTGCGCATCGTGCTCGACCGGCGCGGCGTGGACTACCGACCGTTTTACGTCGTCAACGCGCTGTGGGTGCGGGGCGATGTGGCCCTGGCGCGCACGCTGGCCGCGCGCGGCGACGTGGCCCGGATTGACGGCAACCCCGAACTACAAGCCGACCTGGGCGGCCCGGCCGTGGCGCCCACCGAGGGCACCAACGCGGCCACGCCTGCCGGCTGGCAGCGGACGGCGGACGCGACCATCACGCCGGGTCTGAAGCCGACGGAATATGCGTTCCAGGTGCAACTGCCTCTGATCCGCAAGAATGTACCCACGACCGAAACCAATCTGCGGTATGTGAATGCCGACGACGTGTGGGCGATGGGCTTTACGGGACAGGGAATTGTGGTGGGCGCGCAGGACACGGGCTACGATTGGGATCACCCGGCGCTGAAGAACCAGTATCGCGGCTGGGATGGCGCGACGGTCAGCCACGACTACAACTGGCACGACAGCATCCACACCGGCGGCGGCAGCTGCGGGGCCGACTCGCCGGAGCCGTGTGACGATGGCAGCCACGGCACGCACACGCTGGGCACGGCCGTGGGCAGCGATCGCGTTAGCAACCGGATCGGCATGGCGCCCGGCGCGCAGTGGATCGGCTGCCGCAACATGGACCAGGGGGTAGGCTCGCCGGCCACGTACCTGGAATGCTTTGAGTTCTTCTTGGCCCCCTACCCCGTGGACGGCGACCCGCTCGACGGCAACCCCGACCTAGCGCCGGATGTGACCAACAACTCTTGGGCCTGCCCGGAGGTGGGCGAGGGCTGCTCGACCACCAGCCTGCTGGCGGCAGTGGAGGCCCAGCGCGCGGCGGGCATTCTGACGGTGGTGTCGGCCGGCAACGGCGGCCCAGGCTGCAGCACGGTGGTCGACCCGCCCGCCATTCATGCGGCGGTGTACTCGATTGGCGCGCTCACCACCGGCACCGACACCATCGCCAGCTTCAGCAGCCGGGGCGCGGTCACCGTCGACGGCAGCGGCCGCCGCAAGCCGGACCTGACCGCGCCGGGCACCACCATTCGCTCCAGCGTGCCGGGGGGCAGCTACTCCAGCGCGTTTAGCGGCACGTCGATGGCGGCCCCGCACGTGGCTGGGGCGGTGGCGCTGCTGTGGTCGGCGGTGCCGGCGCTGCGCGGACAGATCAGCGCGACCGAGCAAATCTTGAACGACTCGGCGACGCACATCAGCTCGAACGCATGCGGCAGCGCTGGGTCGCCTAACAACACGTATGGCTACGGGCGGCTGGACATTAAGGCAGCCGTAGACTTGGCGCTGCAACTGTACGGCGCGGAGACCGAGACGGCGCCGGCAGACCTGAGCATCCACGACCTGTTTGACATTATTTCGGGCGGCGCGCTGACGCCGTATTAGAGACCCCCTTATGCCAACCATCACCGGCAAGTCCAACGCCAAACTCAAAGAGGTGCGCGCCCTCAAGCAGCGCAAGGCCCGCGCCGACACCGGCCTGTTTGTGGTGGAGGGCATCCGGCATGTGGCCGAGGCGGTCGACGCCGGCGCGCCGGTGGAGTACCTGGTGTACTGCCCCGATTTGCTGACCAGCCCCTTCGGCCGCGACCTGGTGCAGCAGCAGCGCGCGCGCGGGCTGCCGGTGCACGCCACCGCCCCGCAGGTGTTTGAAACGCTCTCGGAGCGCGAGAACCCCACCGGCCTGCTGGCGGTGGTGCGGCAGCAGCGGCGCACCCTGGCCGACCTCAGCCCGGCCAACCTGGGCTGGGGCGTGGCGGTGGTGGCCCCGCAAGACCCCGGCAACATTGGCACCATTGTGCGCACCGTAGACGCGGCCGGGGCGCAGGGGCTGCTGCTGCTCGACAGCGGCGTCGACCCCTACCACCCCAGCGCAGTGCGGGCCAGCTTAGGCTCGCTGTTCTGGGTGCCGATTGCGTCCGCCCTGTTCGAGGAGTTCGCCCTATGGGCCAAGACGCACGGCTATCACATCTACGGCTCTTCGGCCAAGGGCGCCGTGCCCGTGAAGGACGTCAGCGCCTACGCCACGCCGGCCATCCTGCTGCTGGGCAGCGAGCGCGAGGGCCTCATGCCAAGCCAACTCGCCGTGTGCGAGCAGGTCATCAAGCTGCCCATGCGCGGCAAGGCCACCTCGCTCAACCTCGGCGTGGCGGCGGGCATTCTGTTGTACGACATGCTGGCGAAGGGGATGGGAGCGTAGAGGTCAGAAGTCAGAGGTCAGAGGTCGGAGAAGAGCAGTAAGTAGAAGGCAGGAGGGTTGGGGCAAATGCCAAACGTCAGGCGAACGCCCGAGACACGATTAGACCGCTCACAAATCCCCCCTAACGTTTTGCGGTGAACTTGGTTTCCGCTAGAAACCACACTCGACCGCATGGTCCAACTGTCTGAGCCTCCCAAAACCCTCCGACCTCCGACTTCTGACCTCCGACCTCCACTTCAGAACTGTCCAATCGTCGTCCCCGGATGCGCGTCGCCGGTGAGCGTGGCCTGCACCAGGCCGGGCAAATCGCCGGAGAAGATGCGCACCGTCAGACCCGGGACGGCGGCGGCCAGCGTCTGCATCGCGCGCACTTTGCCGGCCATGCCGCCGGTCACATCGGCCGAGTGCGACGCGCCGGCCGCGCTCAAGACCTCATCGGTGCGAATGTGCGGGATGATAACGCCGCCGGGGTAGTGGGTGAGCACCCCCGGCTCGCGCCCCGCCAGCAGCACCTGCGCCGGGCGCAGCGCGCGGGCCAGGTAGGCGAACACATCCTCGGTCGAGACAATCGTCCCGCCGCGCTCCTCATCCACCGCCACATCGCCAAACACCAGCGGCACCAAGGCCTGCTCCAGCGCCACCTGAATCGGCGTCACCGCCATCGTTTCAATCACGCCGTCGCGGCAGACCGCCGACGCCGAAGGCGGCAGGTTCACCACCGGCACGCCCGTGGCCCGCGCCGCGTCGACCACCAGGCGGTTGAGCATCCCCGCCACGGCCTGCACCTCAGCAAAGCCGTGCCATTCCTCCAGCGTGCGCACGCCCTGACGCGTGCCGTAGCGGCGGGCCTCCACATGCCCAAACGAGCCGCTACCGTGGCCCAGCACCAATTGCAGCTCGGGCCGCGCCGCGCGGGCCGCCGCCACCTCCGTCAGCAAGCGCGTCAGCGTCTGCAAGCGCGGCACCCGCGCCGTGTGCTTGTCGGTAATCACTGAGCCGCCGAGTTTCAGAAAGATCAGCATAGTTGTCTCAGCCTAAGCCCAGGTGGGT
>JAYUUW010000382.1:0-2287 GCA_043754665.1 Anaerolineales bacterium
GAGGGCATTCGCGGCCTGACCGGCGAAATGCTCTCCACCGCCCGGATGATGGGCCGCCCGTATAAGCTCGTCTGCCAGGCCGAGCGCACCAGCGCGGGCACCGTGGTCGGCAGCGTGCGCCCCGAGCAGGTGCCGCTCGACGACCCGCTGGCGCGCTGCGACGGCGCGACCTCCATCATCACCTTCCAGATGGATGTGATCCACGTGCTGACGCTGAGCGAGATGCACCCGGACGCGGTCACTACTGCCTACGGCCCGCTGGCCGACTTCATCACCATCGCGCGCGGGGCGTAGACGCATACGCGCGCGCACCGGCCACGCTCAGGCCGGGAAGAGCGCCGCCGCACCGTGCGTCACCAGCGCTTCCAGCGGCGTCACGGTCACCCGGTCGGCCAGAGGATAGGAGCGACTGCCGGGATAAACCGCCGTCACCATGAAAATCGGCAGTCTTGTGCTCTTTTTTCATGGTAAATCTTGCTTCTGCGGCGCGCCGATCTTCCCGCTGGCCCGCTGTGACGGCGCGACCTCCATCATCACCTTCCAGATGGCTGTGATCCACGTGCTGACGCTGAGCGAGATGCACCCCGACGCCGTCACCACCGCCTACGGCCCGCTGGCCGATTTCATCACCATCGGCAAGCACGCCTAATCCGGCTCGTTGCCAGGGGCCAGCCCCGGCGCGCGGATGGGCGGGATTACGGCGCTATTGCGTGGCTGGCGCGGCGCGGCCATAATGTTGGGCCGCACCCTGGCCCCGCTGCGCCTGCCCTGCGGAGAAGCCCGTGACGAAGCGCCCCACCCCCGCCTCGCGTTCCGCCTTCGCCCTCTTTCGCAAACGCAACTTTGCGCTGATGTGGACCGCCCAACTGATCTCGCAAGTGGGCGCGGCCATGACCACCCTGGCCGCCTCGCTGTACATCTATCGCGCCACGCAGTCGGCGCTGGCCGTCGGGCTGATGATCATGGCCGCCTCCGCGCCCAGCCTGCTCGTCGGCCTGCTGGCCGGCGTGTTTGTCGACCGGCTCGACCGCCGCCGCCTGATGGTCACCGCCGACCTGGTGCGCGCCGGCTTGATCCTGGCTATCCCGCTGCTGCTGCCCACCAGTGTGCTCTGGCTCTACGGGCTGGTGGCGCTCAGCGCCGGCGTCGATCAGTTTTACAAACCGGCCCACGCCAGCCTGCTGGCCGATGTGGCCCGCGAAGATGAGTTCAACGCCGCCAACGCGTTTATGAGCGCCAGCCTGTTCGGCGCGATGGCGCTGGGAGCGCTGATGACCGGCAGTCTGTCGGCGCTGGCCGCGCTGGAGTGGGCCTTCTACTTCAACGGGCTGACGCTGCTGGTCTCGGCCGGGCTGCTGGCGCTCATGCGCCACACGCCCGCCGCCGCCGCCGAAGACAGCAGCCTGCGCAGCGTGTTCAGCAACCTGCGCGCCGGGTTCCAAATCATCACCGGCACGCCGGTCTTGCGCGCGCTGTTCTTCATCTTCTTCCTGGGGGCGCTGGTGTTCGGCCTCATTTGGGCCATCCACCTGCCCTTCTCGGTGCAGGCGTTGGGGGCCACCGAGTTCGACTACGGACTGCTGGAGACGCTCTACCCCTTGGGCCTCGTGGCCGGCAGCCTGGCCATGGTGCGCCTGGGCGACCGGCTGAACCCCGGCCAGTGGATCGCCCTCGCCCTGCTCGCCACCAGCCTGACCACGCTGGCCTTCGCCGTCAGCCGCAGTGTGACGCCGGCGCTGGTCATCTCGGTGCTCGACGGCCTGGTGTACGCGCCGGCTGTGGTGGCCCAAACGCTGGTCATTCAACGCCACACGCCCCGGGCGGCGCGCGGGCGCGTGTTTAGCGCGCTGTTCGTCATGACCGACGGCGTCTTTCTGGCGGGCCTGGCGCTGGGCGGCCTGGCCGATGTGGTCGATGTGCGCCTGCTGTACGTGCTGTGCGGGCTGGCCTGTTTGGGCATTGGCGGGGCGGCGCTGGTGCTGCCCGGCCTGGGCCAGCCGGCGGCCGAATGGCGGCAGGCGCTGCAACTGCTGCGCACCGCGCCCACCGCCCCCCCGCTGGGCCTGGGCCGCATTGTGCTCTCCAGCGACTTCGCCCGCCTGACCGCCCGGCTGCCCGCCCTGGCCCGCCTGACGCCCGACCAGCGCGAGCGCCTGATCGTGTCGATGTCGCTGCACGCCGTTCCGGCCGGCACCGCCGTCATCCGCCGGGGCGACGCCAGCGACCGGGTCTTTTTCATTCTCGACGGGCAGGCGGTGGCGGGCGAGGGGGAGGCCGGCGACTATCA
>JAYUUW010000383.1:0-6040 GCA_043754665.1 Anaerolineales bacterium
TGCGGTTGTCAACCAACCCGGCCTCGCCGGCGCTGGTGGATGGCCTGGCCAACATTCTGCGCCGCAAGCCGAACCTGCGCTACGACGAGGCCGGCGGCCGGGCGGTGTGGGAATGGTGGCTCGACGGCGCGGACAAGCGCTGGCAAGAGCTGCAAGGCAAAGCCGCCTTTGGCGCGCCCATGCGGCTCAACGTCAAGCAGTAGCCGTGGCGGCGACGAACACAGCACAAAAAAGCCGGGCGATCGATTGGATCGCCCGGCTTTTTGTTTCAGCTGAGGCCGGGGCGCTATTTCGCCAGGTCGGTGGCGCGGATCTCGCGGATGACGGTCACGCGGATCTGGCCGGGGTAGGTCATGGTCTCCTCGATCTTGCGGGCGATGTTGCGGCTGAGGAGTTGGGCGGCCAGGTCGTCGATGGCCTCGGGGCGGACGATGATGCGGACCTCACGCCCGGCTTGCAGGGCATAGCTCTGGGACACGCCCTCGAAGGAGTTGGCAATTTCTTCCAGGCCGCGCACACGCTTGACGTACTGGTCGTAGCTCTCACGGCGGGCGCCGGGGCGCGCCCCGGAGATGGCGTCGGCGGCCTCGACGATGATGGCCTCCACCGTCTCTTGCTCCACCTCGTGGTGGTGGGCGGCGATGGCGTTGACGATCTTGGCATTGACGCCGTAGCGCTTGGCGTACTCGGCCCCGATGGCGGCGTGGGTGCCTTCCACCTCGTGGTCGATGGCCTTACCCAGGTCGTGCAGCAGGCCGCCGGCCTTGGCCAGGGCCACATCGGCGCCCATTTCGGCGGCGATGACGCCGGCGAGCTGCGAGGTCTCAATCGAGTGGCCGTGCTGGTTCTGGCCGTAGGAGGTGCGGAACTTGAGCCGGCCCACCAGGCGCAAAATCTCCGGGTGCAGGCCGGGCACGCCAGCCTCGTAGGCGGCTTGCTCGCCGGCCTCGCGGATGATCTGCTCGACTTCCTTTTGGGCGTCGGAGATGAGCTTCTCGATGTGGGCCGGATGAATGCGGCCGTCGACCACCAGCTTGGCCATGGCGCGCTTGGCGACTTCGCGGCGAATGGGGTCGAAGGACGAGACGGTGACAGCTTCGGGGGTGTCATCAACCACCACATCGACGCCGGCCGCCTGCTCAAAGGCGCGGATGTTGCGGCCATTGCGGCCGATGATGCGGCCCTTCATTTCGTCCGAGGGCAGCGGCACCACCGACACACTGATTTCCGACACATGCTCGGAGGCGATGCGCTGGATGGCGGTGGCGATGATCTTGCGGGCGCGCATTTCGCCTTCCGCGCGGGCCGCTTCGTCGATCTGGCGGATGGTGCGGGCCATGTCGGCGCGGGCGTCCTTCTCCACCGCGGCCACGAGCATGGCCTTGGCTTCTTCCTGGGTCATGCCGGCAATGCGCTGCAGCTCGGCCAGGCGGTCGGCCTGGAGCTTGTTGATGTCGGTCTCGCGCTTGTCGAGCAGGCTCTGGCGCTTGTCGAGCTGGGTGCGGCGCTGCTCGGTCTGGTCGTTCTTCTTGTCCAGGTCTTCGCGGCGGCGCAGCAGGCGCTGGTCCTCTTTGTTCAGCTCGGACATGCGCCGGGCCATTTCCTCTTCGACCGTGTTGCGGACCTTGAGCGCTTCGTCTTTCGACTTCAGAACGATCTCGCGCGCCTGGGTTTCAGCTTCGGCCACGATGCTCTTGGCCTGGCCGCCCATGGCGGCCTCGCGGGCGTCGTTGTCTTTCTTCTGCTGGGCCATGCCTTCTTGCACGCCGGCCTTCTTCGCCCGCACCCACGCCACGCCGCCCGCCACGAGCGCGGCCACAATGGCGACTACGATGGTAATGATGATACTGAGTGGTTCCATACCCCTCTCGCTTTCCGTTGCCCAAACGCTAGGTTAAGGCCGGTGACCGCGGGTAGCGGTGCTTAAACCCCTAATCGGGGTCGTCGGCCGCGGCGCCGGACCCATGCTCGGTCCACAAGCGCTCGACCACCGGCTCGATGATGTCAAAGTTGAAGCCGCGCCGCGCCAGAAAATCGCCCAGCTTGCGGCGAAACTCATCGCGCGGGGCCGCGGCATAGCGGTGCACCCGCTTGAGGCCCAGGGTGTAGGCGGCCTCGCCGTCGTTGGTGCTGGTGAGGGCGGCGCGCACGGCTTCGTCGCTCAGCCCCTTTTGGCGCAATTCGCCGCGCAAAACGCGGGTGCTGCGCGGGCGAAAGGTGTTGCGGTTCTCGACCCAGAAATTGGCGAAGGCCTGGTCATCGAGCAGGCCAGCGCGCTGCAAGCGGGCCACCACCAGATCGATCATGGCCGGGGCCAGCTTGTGCAGGGTCAGGCGGCGGCGCACTTCCGCTTCGGAGCGCGGCCGGGGGGCCAAGAACTTCAAGGCCCGTTCGTACGCCTTCTCTTCGTCGTCGGTGCCCCGCAACTGGGCGATGGCGGCTTCATCCAGCTCTTGGCCGATACGCAGGCGGGCGGCCACGATCTTGGCCAGCGGAAAGCCGTACTTGCCATCGAGATAGACATTGACGCGCGACTTATTGCGCGCTTGCAGCCGTAAGGCCGTGACTTTCACGTCGGATGCCCTCAACCACTACCCGTAAAACAAAACAGCCGGGCGGATACCCGAGAGTTCGGGCATCTTCCACGGCTGCCGGCGGGCGTTGGCGCAGACGGAGCGCTAACGCGGCACGAATTCAGTTGGCTGGCTCAGGCATCTGCCGCGACCACCAAGGCCGCAGCAGGGACATCAGGTGTGGTAGGCCATCCTCAGGGCGGTGGTACTGCCCCAGCCCACGGCGCTTCGGTGGGTGCGACCTGGACGGCCTGGACCGGCCCGCCCGGGTGTAGCCCGGTGTAACGCGCTTCGCCGCTTCATTGCCCGGTGTTCCTGAAACTGAAGGCCGGCGGCGGCCAGCGCACCCCAGGGGTGCGTTGGGAGCCGATTGAGCGGGCCTTCATGGCTGAACTGAATTCGCTTGCTTGGTTGCCGTGGATGCGGCCCACGCGGGGCCAACGATGACGCGGCCAGCAGGCCGGCCAGCGGCCAACTTGCCCAGCGCCGAACGATCACCGTTCTGCACAGGTGGATTACTGAGAAAACCCAACTTAGCATGCCCAAATTATAAACCGGATTGTGCCAACATGCCAACTCGCCGGTAAGGATGGGCGCAGTTCAAGCGGGGGGCGAAAAGCGCCCCATACGCTCATGGGCAGCGGATAGTACCAAAAATCCGCCTGGGAAACACAAGGGTGACGCTTCGCGTCTCACCCCTGCGTGGGCAGCGATTTGACTGGCCGCCTGTTGGGGGGTTGCTCAGAAACAAAACCCCTGTGATAGCGAGCGCCGGCCGTTCTCGCGAACGGCCCTACGGTGCTAGCGGTTGGGTCGGGCCGAGCGCGTTTCTGCCTTTGGCGCTGGCGGGCACCGCCATGGTCTCTTCGAAATGACAGTTTCTTGGGGCAGCGGCTACGGTGTGACCGCCACTGCCCCCAAACTGGAATACGCCCAGAAAAAGCTCCGTCAGCGGGCTGGGCGGCAAGTGGTGCCGGGCCCGGCCGAGCGCCTATTCCTCCGACTCGGCTTCCTCTGCGGCGGCGCGGGTGTTGATGGGGCCTTTGTTGACGCCGGCCTGGGCGCGGATTTCGGCTTCGATGGCGGCGGCCATTTCAGGATGCTCCTTGAGGTAGGCCTTGGCGTTCTCACGCCCCTGCCCCAGCCGCTGCTCCTGGTACGAAAAGAACGCGCCGCGCTTGGTGATGATATCGAGGGCGGAGCCCAGGTCGACAATGTCGCCGGCGGTGGAAATGCCCTCGTTATACATGATATCGAACTCGGCTTCGCGGAACGGCGGCGCGACCTTGTTCTTGGTGACACGCACGCGGGTGCGCGAGCCGACGACATCCGCGCCGTTCTTGATGGCCTGGATGCGGCGCACGTCCATGCGGATGCTGGCGTAGAACTTAAGCGCCATGCCGCCAGTGGTGGTCTCGGGGTTGCCGAACATGACGCCGATCTTCAGCCGGAGCTGGTTGGTGAAGATCATGGCGGTGTTGCTCTGCTTGATGGCCCCGGAGAGCTTGCGCAGCGCCTGCGACATGAGGCGGGCCTGCATGCCCATCGGGGCGTCGCCCATTTCGCCCTCGATTTCGGCGCGCGGCACCAGCGCGGCCACCGAGTCGACCACGACTACCGCCATCGCGCCGGAGCGCACCAGGGCCTCGGCAATTTCCAAGGCCTGCTCGCCAGTGTCCGGCTGGGCGATGTACAGGTTGTCGATATCGACGCCGCAGCGGGCGGCGTAGGCCGGGTCGAGGGCGTGCTCCATGTCGATATAGGCGCACACGCCGCCGCGCTTTTGGGCCTCGGCCACGATGTGCTGGCAAATGGTGGTCTTGCCGGACGACTCCGGGCCGTACAACTCGGTGACGCGGCCCTTGGGGATGCCGCCGATGCCAAGGGCGATGTCGAGCGAGAGCGAGCCAGTGGGAATCGACTCGACGTTCATGTGGGTGGCTTCGCCGAGGCGCATGAGCGCGCCGTCGCCGAATTGCTTTTTGATTTGCGAGAGCGCTGCATCGAGCGCGCGTTCTTTAGCACCAGTTGGCATGAGGGATCTCCTTGAGGTGAGGGGAGTGTACATGAGGGGAGGGAAAAAGGAAAGAAGTGGAAAACCGTTGGCCACGAATCGCTTCGCGCGAATCGCACGAATTGGACGAGGGGGAGAACTTGGGAAGCGCCAGAGTCATGGGAGGTGTCAGGTTGACCACCTGACTCTGGGATGGTGTCAGGCCTACCGGCACTGTCACTTTGACCAACTGACTCTGGGAGGGTGTCAGGCCTACCGGCACTGTCACTTTTACACAATCGGGGCCAACTGCCGGCGTGCACGGATGGATCGCCGTCATCGCCGTCATCGCCGTCACGGGCGTCACCTGGGCCGGGGGCGGGTAAAGCAGTTGGGCGGAGGAGGCAGAGTGGGCAGCGGTGGCGGTGATCATGGGCAGGCGGCTCCTATGCCAAGACTGTGGCAAACAAATGTGCTACTCGCAAGAGGCAGTTTGATCGAGAATTTGCGGGCGTTTGTGAGGGGCGTCAGGCGACATAGGCAATTGTGCGCGTAGGCGAGCAATGGGAGGGCACTTCCGCAAACAGGACGGGCATGCTATAACGGCGGCATGTTTGCCGAGCGCAAAACCACGGTGCGGCCCGCCAATCCCAGCGACCGCAACACCATCCTGACGCTGATCCGGTTTGAGACGCACACGCACTCGCACCTGGATTGGAAGCCGGTGGAAGACTGGCTGGGGTCGCAGCCCTACCTCATCGCCGAGCGCGGCCGGCGGGCGCTGGGCGCACTGGCCTGCCCGCCCGACCCGCCCGACACGGCCTGGCTGCGGCTGTTCGTGAGCGTGGACGACCTGCCGCCGGCCGAGCTATGGAACTTGCTGTGGCCGCGCGCACAGGAGGGCCTGGCGGCGGCCGGGGTGCGCGTAGCGGCGGCGTTAAGCCTGGACGGCTGGGTCGATGCACTGTGCCAATCGGCCGGCTTCCAGCAGACGCACGCCGTGGTGGTGCTCTCTCGGCGGCGCAGCCCGCCCCCGGCCACGCGCCCGACTCCGGCGACGATCCGCGTGGCGCAGGCGGCCGACCACGCGGCGGTGGCGGCGACCGACTACGCGGCTTTTGTGCCGCCGTGGCAGATGTCGTCGGCCGTCATCAACGACGCCATTCGCCGGGCCGACTATTTGACCGTGGCCGAGGTGGACGGCGAAGTGGTTGGCTACCAACTGACGACGCCCAGCCAGCAGGGCGCGCACCTGGCGCGGCTGGCGGTGCGGCCGGCCTGGCAAGGGCAGGGCATCGGCGCGGCGCTGGTGAGCGACCTCATCACCTACACCAACCAGCACAACTACCGCGAACTGACGGTGAACACGCAGGACAACAACGCCGGGTCGCTGGCCGTCTATCAGCGCATGGGCTTCATTCGCAGCAGCGTGCAGTACCCGGTCTACCTGTTGGCCATTCGGTAGGCCCGCCGC
>JAYUUW010000384.1:0-4296 GCA_043754665.1 Anaerolineales bacterium
CACCGCAGCCCGTCGGCCGAGAAGTGCCGCACCGCCAGCGTGTGTTCGGCCGTTTGCACGCTCGCCAGGCGCGGACCGCGGGTTTGCGCCAGCAGCCCCAGCGCGTTGCGCTGCCGCCGCAGGTAGGCTCCGGCGGTGTAGTGCTCCAGTTCCCGGGCCACCAGCCCCCAGTTGCGCGCCCCGGCCGCCAGCCAGTCCTGCGTCGCCAGGAAGTCCCGCGTCACCGCCCGCACCACCGTCTCCGGCGCCATCCACTCGGCGCGGCTGCCCGCCCCCGCGTTCATGCGGGTCAACGCGTTCGCCCACGGCACCCCGCGCGGGGCCACGGCCCACACCAGGAGCAGCAGCACCACTACCGCGACGACCAATGCGCCCGCCATGCCCAAATTATAGCAGTGGATTTTCGCGGTCCGCTATCGCCGCGTCACCACCCGCCGCCCATCTGCGCATAGCCACGACCGCCTGCCTTCGCCACCCACCGGCCCGCACCGACGCCACTGAGGCTATGCGAATCGCGTCGCACTTCGCCTGCTCATCGCAAGAGGCCACGGTGCAAGAGAGTAAGGGTCTCTAATCTGCGCGAGGGAGATGGCGGGGACGATTCAGGTGGGAGGCGACCAGAACAGGTCGCCGTTGACTCTCACCCTCATCCTCCCGCAGCCCCTGACCTCCGCCATCGCCCATACCCTTCAGGCCCTTTATACCCTTTCTATGTCGCAACACCATCCCCCTGAGTCCCCCGAGTCCCTTCCATCCCCCGAGTCCCCTCCTCTTGGGCGTCCTCCTGCCACAGCCGCCGCATCTCCTCCGACTCGGCCAGCAGCGCGTCCAGCGTCCCCTCGGCATCCACGCGGCCGTCTTTCAAGAGCACAATCCGGTCCGCCCGCCGGAGCGCCGCCCGCCGGTGCGAGACCACCAGGCACGTGCCCGACCCCGCCCCAGTGTTGCGCCGCTCGTCCAAGCGCTCCCATAGGGCTTGCTCGGTGTCCACGTCCAGCGCGCTCGACAGGTCGTCAAACACGAGCAGTTCGGGGTTGCGCACAAACATCCGCGCCGCCGCCGCCCGCTGCACCTGCCCGCCCGACAGGCGCACCCCGCGTGGGCCTACCACGGTGTCTAGCGCCTTTTCCAGTTGCGCCACATCGGTTTCCAGCACGGTCGCCCACACCGCGCCTTCCAGATCCACCCCCGTTTCCGGCTGGCCCAGCAGGATGTTCGCCCGCAGCGTGTCTGAGAACAGGCGTGGCACCTGGCTGGTGTAGGCCGCGCGCGGCGGGATGAAGAACGCCGCCGGCTCGGTCACCACTTGCCCGTTCCAGCGCACCTCGCCGGCCTGCGCTTGCACCAACCCTAGCAGCGCGCGCACCAGGGTGCTCTTGCCCGAGCCAATGCGCCCGGTAACCACCACAAACTCGCCGCGCCGCACGGTCAGGTTCACCGCGCTGATGCCGTGCTCAGTGCCCGGATACCAGAAGCTCAACCCCGTCACGGCCAGCGTCTCCAGCCGGTCGGCGGCCGTCTTGGCGGGCGGGGTGGGGGGCGGCGGCGTGTGGTTCACATACACTGGGTGCACCGCCACCAACTCCAGCGGGTTCTCCGGGTGCACCAGCTCGACCATGCGCTCAATCGACACGGCCTGCGTTTTGTAGTCGCCCACAAACGTGCCCAGGTAGCCGGGCAGGAAGGTGGTGAAGCCCAAGTAGTACACGAACAGCGCGAAGTCGCCCACCGTGAAGGTGCCGGCTGTCATGGCTTGCCGCGCCATGAGCAGCAGCACGCCCACGCCAAAGCTCACCGTGGCCGCGCTGATGGCATTCAGGCTGTTGCGCAGCAACTGTTCGCGGATGTCGATCCGCTGCCGGGTGGCGTTCAGCGTGCCATAGTGCTGCGTCAGGTTGACCTCGGCGTTGGCGATTTTCACGGCCTGCGCCGCCCCAAACGTCTCGCCCAAGAAGCCGTACAGCGCGTCGGTCGCCCGCCCGTTCAGCCGCGAGTAGTACTGAATCTTGTCCCACGCCAGCCGCGTCAGCGCCAGCGTGGCAAACAGCGGCACAAAGATCACCACCGTCAATTGCAGGTTGATGCTGGCCATGATGCCGATGGCGATCAGCGCCGCGCCCACCTGGCCTACGGCGTCAGGCAGCCAGGTCGGAAAGTCACCTACTTCCCCTACGTCTTCGCGCAGGCGGTTCACCGCCTCGCCCGGCGACACCGGCAGCGTCGTCTCGCCCCGCCGGCGCAGGATGCTGGCGAATAGGTTGCGCTGCAGCAGCGCCGCCACGACGAGCCGGAAGCTCATGCCAAACCAGTCGGCGCTCACGATGGTCACCATGCGCGCCAATTCGACCCCCACATACAGCGCCACCAGCAGCCACAAATTCACCTCGGCCGCTGTCGCGCCGGTGATCGTGTCGAACACGCGTTTCTCGATCAGCCCCGGCAGCACTTGAAAGAAGAACCCCATGACGGCCAGCACCGAGTGGGCCATAAAGAAGCCCGGGCTGTAGCGGATCATTTGCCAGTTGAAGAACGGCGTCGGCAGGGTGGCCGGCTTGGAGGGGGTGGGCAGCGTGGTGGTGGTCATGCCAGCGCCTCCTCAAGCCCGGTTTGCAGCAGCCGGCTGAACCGCGATTGCGGGTCCGCCGCCAGCGCCGCCCGCGGCCCATACTCCACCACGCGCCCCGCCTCCAAGATCAGGATGTCGTCGGCCCGCTGCACCGTCCGCAGCCGGTGGGCGATGATGATGGCCGTGCGCCCCGCCAGCAGCCGGTCCACGGCCTGCTCGAGTAGCGTTTCCGTGGCCGGGTCCAGCCGCGACGAGGCCTCGTCCAAGATGACCAGGCCGGGGTCTTTGAGAAACACCCGCGCGAAGGCCAGCAATTGCGCTTCGCCCGCCGAAAGCCCCTGACCCCCGGCCGCCAACGGTGTGTTCAACCCCGCCGGCCGCGCCGCCGCCCAGTCCCACAAGCGCAGTTCTTTCAGCGCCTGGGTCAGGGCTGCGTCGGGCAGGTTGGCGTCGAAGAAGCTCAGGTTGTCGCGGATGCTGGCCTGGAACAACTGCACTTCCTGCGTCACCATGCCCACTCGGGCCCGCAGGTCGGCCAGCGCCGCCGCCCGCAGGTCCACCGCCCCGAGCCGGATGCTGCCCGCCGTGGGGTCGTACAGCCGAAACAGCAGGCGCGTGAGCGTGCTCTTGCCGCTGCCGGTGCGGCCCAGCACGCCCAGCACTTTACCCGGCCGCACCTCAAACGCCACGTCATGCAGCACGTTCGCGCCGGCGTCGGGGTCGCCGGCGGTCTGCGCGTGGTCGTCATAATGGAACGTCACCGCGTCAAAGTGCACGCCCAACGCGCCCGCCGGCAGCGGGGTGGGCGCGGCCGGCGCCAGCACGTCGGGCCGCAGCGCGAACAACGCCTCCACCCGCTGCACGCTGGCCGCCGCCCGCTGGAGTTCGCGCGCTTGCTGTCCCAGGCCGTGCAGCGGCGCAGACAGCATGCCCACATAGTTCACGATCAGGTAGGCCGTGCCGATGGACGCCTCGCCGCGCGTATACAGAAACACGCCGACGCCCAGCCCGGCGGCATAGCCAGCCACCGTCAGCACGTTCGTGGCATTGCCGATGGTCGAGGCCAGCACCACCGCCGACCGAAAGCGCTCGAGCACCACCCGCGTGAGGCTCAGCAGTTGGTGCAGCGCGTAGGGCATGGCCCCGGCCGCGCGGATGTCCTCGGCCCCGCCGATGCGCTCCTCCAAGAATCCCGACAGTTGGGCGCTGCTCTCCTGGTACGCGCGCCAGCGCCCGGCCGCCAGCCCATGCACCGCCCCCAAGATGGTCAGCATCAGGACGGTATACAGCGTCAGTCCGATGCCCAGGCGCCAGTCTTCGCGAAACAGCAGCGCCAAGATGCCGATGGCCAGCGCCCCGTTGCCCACCAGCCGCAGCACAAACTGGCTCAGCAGGCCCGCCAGCCCGCCCACGTCGCCTTCAATGCGCTCGATCAGCTCGCCCGGCGTGTGGGTCTTGTGAAAGCCCAGGTCGAGCCGCAGGCAGTGCAGCAGCAAGTCGTGGCGCACGCCGTTGGTCGCCTGCCACGCCACGACTTGCGTGACATAGCTGCTGCCCAGCCCCAAGGCTTGCTGGCTAAAGGCAAAGGCCACGTACAGCCCGGCCGCCGCCAGCAGCGCCGTCTGGCTGCCGCTGCGCTGCGTGGTATCGATGAAGTAGCGGATGACCTGCGGGTTCGCCAACTGCAAGCCGATGCCGCTGAACAGCAGCAGCGCCAGCAGCGCCATGCG
>JAYUUW010000385.1:0-11940 GCA_043754665.1 Anaerolineales bacterium
CAGCTCGTTCAGCACAGCGACCGACTCCTTCTTGGCCGGGCCGATGAAGCCGCAGGTGTTGAAGCGGTCGCGCCCCCGGCTGCCGAGGCCGCTGCCTAAGTTTGTCCATCCGGCGGAAGGGGGCGCACTGCCAGTCATCGCAGCCGCGCCCGCCTTCTGCCTGAGTAAGACCTTCGCCCAGGCCGGCGGGGCCGCCCCGGCGGCAGCGCCGGCCTGGTTGTCTATGTTGGGATCATGACCGAAACGGTCGGGCCATTGCTGCGCGCCGCGCGAGAGACCCAGGGGCGAACCCTCGACGAAATCGAGGCCGTCCTTCACATTCGCGCTCGCCACCTGGCCGCCCTGGAAGCCGACGACTACGCCGCGCTGCCCTCGCTGGCCCAGGCCCGGGGCTTTCTTAAGAACTACGCCCAGTACCTCGGGCTAGATTTGCAGGATGTGCTCGGCCTGTACGAGGCCGCGCTGGTCCGCCGTCCGGGCCGCGCCGCGCCGCGCCCGCCGGTTGAGCGCGCCGAACCGGGCTTGCCCATGGGCGCTGCCACCGAGCCGGGCCGCGCGCGGGCTGAGGGCAAGACCGCCCTGCGCCAGAGCGGGCATCCCACCCAGGTGGGCGTGCGCTCGGCCGGGCGGCCCAGCACGGCGCCCAACCCGGCCCGGCTGCCCGCGGCCATCCCCGCGCGGCGGCGGCGGCGGTTGTTCTCGGCCGACCTGCTCGTGGCCGTGGTCATCACGCTCATGCTCGGTGCGGTGCTGGTCTGGGGCGGCCTGCAGCTCTATGGCACGTTTATCGCCGCGCCCACGGCCACGCTCGGGGCCGTGCTCCCGAACGGCACCAGCGTGAACGGCACCCCCGGTTTTTTGCCCGCCACCGCCACACTCGCGCCCGAGGCTACCGCCACCGTAGCGCTGCCCACGCCGGCCGAGTCGTATGTGGGCGTCAATGTCACGGTGCGCGCCGAACAGCGCACCTGGGTCAGCGTCACCGTCGACGGGCAGCCGGCCTTTGCCGGCCTCATGCCCCCCGGCGAGGCGCGCGAGTTTATCGGGCAGAGCGTGGTCGAAGTGCTCACCGGCAACGGCCTGGCCACGCGTGTGATCTGGAACGGCGTTGATCAGGGCGTGCTGGGCACGCTGGGGCAAGTGGTCACGCGGCTGTGGACGCTGGAGGGCAGCGTGAACCCCACGCCCGCCCCGCCCGAAGTTACGGCCACCGTGGGCACGCCGGCGGCCCCGGAATGATATAGGTGATGGTATGCCGAAAGTAAAACCCAAGCTCTTCCATCTCGTCAGCCTCGGCTGCTCGAAGAACACGGTCGACTCCGAAAGCATGGCCCAGTTGCTGGGCGGCGCCGGCTTTGCGTCGACAGAAGACCCGCGCCAGGCCGAGGTGCTCATCGTCAACACCTGCGGCTTCATCGGCCCGGCCAAGAAGGAGTCGGTCGCTGTGCTGAACGAGCTGGCCTCGCACAAGAAGCGCGGCCAACTGCTCATCGCCGCCGGCTGCCTCACCCAGCGCTACGGCGCAGAGGTCGCCAAGCAGGTGCCCGGGCTCGACGGCATCATCGGCACCCGCCGCTGGATGGACATTGTCGATCTGGTGCAGCGCCTGCGCGCCCAGCCCCACCCCACGCCGCTCTACCATCTGCCGGAGGAGGCCATTGTCGTCGGCTCCGACGAGCAGGGCGCGCTGCGGGCCGCCGTGCAGGGCAAGAGCGCCTACATCAAGATCGCCGACGGCTGCCGCCGCCCGTGCGCCTTCTGCGCCATCCCGCTCATCAAAGGCACCGCCGTCTCGCGCCCGCTGCCGCTGATCTTGGCCGAAGCCCGCCGCCTCGAAGCCGCCGGCATCCGCGAGTTGATCCTCATCGCGCAGGACACCACCGACTACGGCCACGACCTGGGCGTGAAAGAGGGCCTCTCGGAACTGCTAGCCGCGCTGCCCGCCGCCGCGCCCGGCATCGACTGGTTCCGCGTCATGTACGCCTTCCCCGGCTACGTCACCGACCGCCAGATCGAGACCATGGCCGCGCACCCGCAGATTTTGCACTACCTCGACATGCCGCTCCAGCACGGCCACCCGGCCACGCTGCGCCGCATGCGCCGCCCGGCCAACATCGACTGGGTGCACCGCACCATCGGCAAGATGCGCGCCGCCATGCCCGACCTGGCCATTCGCTCCACCTTCATCGTCGGCTACCCCGGCGAAACGGATGAGGAGTTTCAGACGCTGCTCGACTTTGTGGAAGAGCTGCGCTTCGACCGGCTGGGCGTCTTCACCTTTTCGTTCGAGCCCGGCACCGAGTCGGCCGCGCTGGGCGACCCCGTGCCGGAAGATGTGAAGGCCGAGCGCCGCGACCGGCTGATGGCGCTCCAGCAGCGCATCTCGCTGGCCAAGAACCAGGAGCAGATTGGCCGCGTGCTGCCGGTGCTGGTCGAAGGCACCGGCGACGGCCTGAGCGTGGGCCGCAGCTACCGCGACGCGCCCGAGATCGACGGCATGGTCATCATCGACGGCGAAGTGCCGGTGGGCGAACTCGTCCCCGTGCGCATCTCCGGCGCCATGGCCTACGACCTCTCTGGCACGGTCGACACCAGCCAGGCGAAAGTCGTCGGCCTGCCGCTGGAGTTGACCAGCCGCTAGCCCGCTGCTCCGGAATCAAACGGGCGGCCCAGCCCCCTCGGCTCAACTAGCCGCTCGCCGTCGCCCGCCTGCCGGATTTGTCACACCTGCCCAAACGTCCTTTGTTTGGGTTTCGAAGCCCCCTCAGGGCATTGGACCTATCTCAACCTTGTGGGGGGTGAGAAATCTCGCCTCCGACCTACACGGCCTGGCGACTGACTGCACCGCCCCCATTTGACTTCCTTCAGTTGCATTCGTGCTGACAACCCGCTACACTGTCCGCTCTCATCTAACCGATTTCTATCTTTTGAACGCGCCAGTGCTGGGCGCTATAGACCTTAACACCCACACCGGCGCGGGTGTCTTTCTGTCCGCTGTCTGCTCGCGCCGCTTAGCCAGGAGCATTGTGTATGTCTACTGAGTCTGAACCCGCCAGCAACCGTCTGGAAACCGTCGTCGCCCTCCTCATCGCTCTGGTCACCGTCATCGGCGCGGTTGTGGCCTGGCGCGCCTCGGTGGCCGACGACGGCGCCGGCGATGCCGACTTCGCCGGGCTGCGCGCCTCGCTCAACGCCGAGGAGACCCGCGCCCTCAACGCTGTGGATGCCTACGAGCACTACGGCGCTTACACCACCTACTGGCGCTACAACGCCCTGGGCGATGCGCTGGCCGCCGAGGTGGAAGCCGCCCCGGCCGAAGCCGCCGACGCGCTCGACCGCCAGCGGGCCGAGGCCTACGACCTGGCCGACGCCAACCAAGACCTGTTCCCCAACCGCTTCCTCAACCGCGACGGCACCTACAGCGTGGCGCGCGAGACCGGCGAAGCCTGGTCCGACGCCGCCCGCGAGCAAGACCTCTACCCCGACCCGCAGTACGCCGAAGCCGACCGCCTGCGCACCAAATCCAACCAACTGCTCGGCACGATCACGCTGTTGGGCCTGGCCCTGGTGGTCTACACCCTCGTCGAAACCGTGGAGGGCCGGCTGAAGCTGCTGCTGGTCGGGCTGGGCACCGTGCTGGCCATCGCCGGCGTCGTCGTGGCCGTGCTGCTCGAGCTGGCGCGCTAAGGAACCCACCATGACTGACCAAGCTGCTCCTCAACCCATCGGTCGCGACGCCCGCTTCAAGCGCCTCATCGCCATCCTCATCGCCGTGGTGACCACCCTCATCGCGCTGGTGGGCTACCTCCAGAGCGACGCCGGCGCGCGCGACGACCGCGCCAACCGCGACACCAAGCGCTACGCCATGGAGGCCCTCGGCCGCCGTGTGAGCGGTGACGCTCGGGTGAACTACGACTACAACAGCGCTTATCAGGCCTACTACGAACTCGATCTGCTCTCGGTGGCCGCCGCCAACGTGGGCGACGACCAGGCCGCCGCGCGCTACGCCGCCCTGCGCGACCGGGTGCCGGCCCTCAGCCCGCTGCTGGCGGAGCCCTACTTCGACCCGGCCACTGGCGCGCTCAACGTCGCCCGCTACGAGTCCGAGGTCTATCTGGTGGAGATCACCGCGCTCACCGAGCGTTTCGCGGCGGCCTCGGCTGTCAAAGACGCCTGGGACGGCAAGTCTAACACCTATATCGTGCACGTCACGCTGCTGGCCGTGGCGCTATTCTTGTACGGCCTCTCGACCACGGTGGCGGGCTCAGCCACGCGCCTGGTGTTCACCATCACCGGCACGGCCATCGCGCTGGTGGCGGCCGGCTGGGCCGGGGTGACCTACGCCCAACCGGTGGTTGATCTGCGCGACTGCACGACCTCCGGCGGCACGGCCGCGATTGACGCCTACGCGCAGGGCGTGGGCCTGGCCTACCAGGACGAGTATGAGGCGGCGATTGCCCGCTTTGACCTGGCCCTGGGCTGCGCGCCGGACTACGCCAACGCCTGGGTCGCCCGCGCCGAAGCCCGCGCTGCACTGGGCGACTATGCCGCCGCCATCACCGACTACGAGACGGCCCAGTCCACCGGCAGCACCGCCGCCTACGTGGCTGGCGACCTGGGCTGGCTGTACTACCTCACCGGCCGGTTTGACGACGCCACCGCCATGAACCGCCGCGCCCTGGCCGTGAGCCCGGATGAGCTGTGGATTCAGTTCGACCTGGGCCTCAGCCTGCTGGCCGCCGGGCAAACCGCAGCCGCGCAGGCCGAGTATCAGGCCGGCATGGATTTGGCCGCGCAACAGGTGCAGGCCGCCAAGACGGCCGGGGCTGAGCCGCCCTCGTTTTTGTGGTGGGCGCTGGATGACGCCGCCGCCGCGCTCGACGACCTGCTGTTGACGCTCGCCACCGGCGAGGGCGAGCCGGCCGCCGCGTCCATCGCCGACCCGGCCGCGGCTCAAGCCGCCGCCACGAGCCTGTTAGCGCGCCTCAAGAGCCTGGCCGTCGGCCTGGAATTCACCGGCCTGCCGCCGGTGGGTGAACTGACCGCCACGATCAGCCCGTTCGCGATCGCCCAGCCGCTGTACGACGAGGCCGGCGAATTGGTCGACTATGACGTGGCCGACACGTTTGCCTATGGCATTGACGAGGTCTCGGTGCTGTTTGACTACAGCGGCGTGCAGGATGGTCAGGAAGTGATCTTCAAGATGTACGTCAACGGCGAGGAAGACCCGTCGTGGCGCTTCATTGAGAACTGGTCGCTGGGCAGCGAAGGTTCGGCTGAAATTCCGCTCAGCCTGGCCTACAGCAACACCGCCGTGTTCGCCCCCGGCGCGTACACCGTGGAGATGTACATCGCCAGCCACCTGGCCCAGCGCGGCACCTTCTACGTCGAGGAGTAATCCGCGCCCGTTCCGCCTTAACCAAACGCCCGCTGTGAGTCAGTGGCTTCGACTCACAGCGGGCGTTCTAGTTTCGTCCTTCAATCAGAAATCAGCAATCCGCCATCAGCCCGTGCTGCTTCCTCCGCCGCCCGCCGCGCCGGCCCCGGATGCGCCCGCGCCCGAGGCCCCGCTGCTTGAGATCACCGCCACCAGCGCGCCCATGCTGCTGCTGCCATCCGCGCCGGCCAGCGGCTGGAACCAGGCCGGGATGGCCGTCTCGCCGCGCTTCTTGAAGAAGTCGACCCAGCCCTGGGCCAGCCCCAGCGCCGCCGCGTAGGCCAGATAGTGCTCGAACAAATCTGTGCGCACCACCGCCTCACGGTTGGCGATCACATCGGACAGGTACTTGCTAAACCGGTTCCAGCGCGCCGCCTCGGCCCGCCCGGTGTCACTGTAGGGCGAGACGCTGCTGCCCAAGATCAGCGTGACCAGCCCGGCCACAAAGCCGCCCAGCGGCAGCAGGAAGACCAGGTCGCCGTAACTGCCGCGCAAGAACTCGGCCGCGATCAGCGAGAACAGGCTCACCAGCATCACGACCACGCCCAGGATGATCCACCCGCCGCGGCGCTGCACGCGGGCCTCGTCCCACCAGCCGCGCTGCCGCAGCGTGGCCTTCACCGGCTCGGCAAACTGCTTCCACTTGCCGACCAGGGCCGGCATCTTCTCGGTCAACGGCGCGCTGGCCCCCGGCGCGGCGGCCGGGCCGAAGAATTGGTCGAGCAACTGCTGCTCGTGCGCGGCCAGGCCGGCCGGGCGCTCGCGCAGCGTCACCACAAAGGCCGGCGACATCTGGCCCAGCCAGCCCTTCTTGTCTTCCTGCACGATTGCCACCACGCCGCGCCGGGCTAGATCGAACAGCGTGCCCAGCGCCGTGGCCACACCCGGTTCGCCCTGGCCGCTGGTCAGCGCGCCCACCAGCGCCGGGTTCAATGCACTGGGCGGTGACATCACCGGCCCCTCGTCCGAGAGCGCCTCCGGTTGGCCCGGCCGCCACAGCACATAGGCCAGCGCGCTGCCGCCCAGCCCCAGCAGCAGCGCCAGCGCCACCATCGGCCAGGCGTACTGCTGGGTCAGTGCGGCGCGCTGGTCGGCCCGCGCCTGCCAGACCGGTGTCTGCGTGGTCAGGCTGCCGGGCGCAAAGCGCAGCGCCACGATCAGCGTGTCATCTTCGCCCAAGTTTTGGGCGGTCACCGTCGTCTGCGCCGCGCCGCCCGTCACCGCCGCCTGGAACTCTTCCACCGTGGCCGCGCCAAGCGGTTCGGCCGTCTCGGGATAGCTCAACGTGATGGTGCTGCTGTCAATCGCGTAGTCGTGCTCATCGGGCAGCGCCTGCCAGCGCAGCAGGTCGGCGGCGGCGGTCTTCTCCACCACCCCCAGCGCCCGATAGATCAGCGTGAACTCGTGCACCGCGTCGGAGGTGGGCGCAAAGTGCCAGCGCACCTCCACCGGGTCGTCGCCGCTGATCTCCACTTGCCCGGCTTGGTCACCCGGCGGCAGCAGCGCGCCATCCATGCGCGCCTCGACGATCTCAATGCCGTCGGTGCGGTCGGTGCGGTCGGTGGGGAGGTCGCGCGTCACAAACGTGAACGGCCCGCCGGTGTAGGCGAACACCACCGTCTCGGTCACCAGCAGGCTGCCGTCGGCCTGCGCTGTCACGGCCACATCAAAGCGCTGGGCGCGGGCGTCCTTCGCCGCCGCCACCGGCAGCGCCCAGCCGGCGGCCAACCCGGCCGCCAACCAGACCGTCAACAATAAACGCGTGAGTGTCTTCTTGAGCATGTCTACCGTCTCCTGTGTTGGCTGTGGGCCGCCCCCACCCGCGACCCTGAGCCTAACTCGTACTATGAGTCTAGAGTACCACCGCCCGCCGCGCCTGACTTCCACACGACGTTTGCTCAGATGCCTGACAGCGATCTGTCAGCAAGGTTAAATGGTCAAAACACCGCTATTTTCTGGCAATTTCGCCGCGCCCGGGCCAGGCGGCCGGAGGTTGTCTACGGAGTCAGCGCTTCGAGGTTCCACAATTCCGAGTCAGACGCTGGGTCCAGCGTATAGACCTCCACGCCCGCCCGCGCCAGCCCGGCGCGCGGCCACCAGAACAGCGGCAGCGCCGGCCAATCCAGCGCGAACTGCGCGGCGGCGGCCTGGTGCGCGGTCTGGGCGCTCTCCGCCTCGGGTGCGGCCAGTGCTTGCCGGCAGGCCTGGTCAAACTCCGCGCTGGCGTAGCCAGGGGCGTTGGTCCCGGCCGGGTTGGCGGCGCTGGGAGCCTGTTCGGCGAGGAATAGCGCGCACGGCGGCACCGGCCCGGCGCGCCAGGTGAACAGCGCCAGATCAAAGCGCTGCCCAAAGATCACGCCGTCCGGCCAGTCGCCCACCAGCTCGCCGCGCGTCAGCGGCTGGGCCGTCACCGCTACGCCGCAGTTCGCTTGCAGTTGCTCCTGCACCGCCGCCAGCAGCGCCAGCACCTGCGCATTGTCCTGCGGCCCGCCCACCAGCGTGAGCGTTAACACCGCGCCGTCGCGGTCAACCCGGCCGTCGCCGTCGGTGTCGGCCCACCCCGCCTCGGCCAGCGTGGCGCGGCCCGCGTCCGGGTCGAACGGATAGCGCGTCTCCCTCCCTAGCAGGTAGCTGTCCCCGGCGGCCAACTCCGGCGCGGGCGCCAGCGCGGCACGGTCGAGGCACTGGGCCAGCGCCTGCCGCACCAGCGGATCGGCCACGGCGGCGGACTCGGCACTCGCGTAATCCGGCGCGGGCGTGAGGCCGAAGAGCAGCAGTTGCAGCGCCGTCCCCGGCACCACGGGCGCGTTCAGCCCGGCGGCGTGGGCCTCGTCCACCAGCGCCGTCAGCCCTGGCCCCGAGGCCGCCACATCGCACCTCCCCGCCTGCACCGCCGCCAACTGCGCCGCCGCATCCGCCACGAAGCGATAGACCAACCGCTCGACGCGCGGCAGCCCCTCGGCGGCGCGCCAGTAGTTGGGGTTATGGGTGAGGGTCAGCGCCTCGCCGGGCGTCCAGTTCTCAATGACAAACGGCCCCCAGCCCAACGGGGCACGGTTGGCTTCTACGCCGTCGGCGATTTCAGTGGGGGTCAAGCCAGCGAAGCGGTGCGCGGGCAGCGGCGGCCACAAATGGGCGAAGTACAGTGGGTCGAGGTAGCCCGGCCGTCCGGTCCACACGAGCGTGAGGGCATCAGTCGCCACATAGCTCGTGGTGCGCTCGGCCATGGCGCGGCGCGGGTCTTGTGAGTCCACATCGCCGCCGAGGTCATAGGCGAACACGGAGTCCTCCGCCGTCAGGGGCGCGCCGTCGCTCCACCTCAGCCCCGGCCGCAGCCGGAACGTGACGGCCCAGCGGGGCAGGACGGCCGGCTGGTCGCCGGTGTAGGTGAACACCGTGCCATCCGCGTGGCGCAGCCGCACGCCCTCCGCCAGTGGCACCACCCGGTCGAGCACATCGACCACCAACTCCCCCGGCGCGACCGATACGTTTTGCAGCTCCGCGTCGCCGTTGGCCGGGCTGGGCAGCGCCTCGATCAAGACGGGTGTGAAGCCGTAATCCGCCGCCGTGCCGGTCTGGTCAATCGGCCCATCGTACAGCGCGGCCAGAATGTGCGCGCGATTGGCTTCCGGCCGCGCATAGGCATACAGCGATTGCGGTTCACCCGCCACGCAGATCGTTAGCTGCGCGGCGCGGGGCGGGGGAAGCGTGGCGGCCGGCGTTACCGTCGGCCCAGCGGCACTCGGCTCCGGGCTGGCACTTGCGCTCACATTCGCCGTCGCCGTTACCCCCACCGTCGGCGTCACCCCCACCGGGCGCGGCCCCGCGCACGCCGCCAGCGCTAAGGCCAGCAGGGTAAGCCCCACGCGCCCGCGCCGTTTCGTGCCTGACTGCCACCTCCAACCCGGTTCTCCCCTAACCTCCTTCGTGTAATTCGTGCAATTCGTGGCCAATGTTTTTCCGGCTAAGGTTGCAGCGTCAAATGCGCCTCGGCCCCGGCCTCGATCTCGGCTCGGCTCCACAGCATCGGGTGATACTGAATCAGCCGCCACGCCTCGGCGAAGTCGATGTAGTGCGGCGCGTAAGCGTGCCCCGACTGCCCAGTGGTGTGGATCGTCAGCGATTGGTCGAGGTTGCTCAGGTCCACGATCATGCGCATCGACGGCCCGCTGCTCACGGCAAAAGTGTTCACCGTGGCGTCGTCGTCATCGCGCCACAAGCCGCCGCCCGTCGCGTTGACGATGGACGAGCCGCCCGCCGTAGCAAACGGCCCGCGGTTGAAGATACTTTCAATTGGTCCCACGCCTGAGCGCCCCAGGGTTTCGTTCTCAAACGTGGTGGTGTGCAGCGCGCCCCAGGTCCACTTGGCCGCGTCGCCGCCCAACTGCGTCTCTAGCGCGGCGTAGCCCTCGCTGAAGGCCAGCCGCAAAATGTCGTCGCGCTGCTCCACCGCCGGCGTCCCTTGGATATCCCACCAACCACTGCTGGGCTTGGCCAACAGGCCGCGCAGCGTCACCCAGTTGTCGGCGCCGCCGCCCGCGTTGTAGCCCTCCGGCAGGTCGTCGTTGAAGGTGGCGGCCACCAGGTGATTGAGGAAGCTCATGTAGACGGCGGCCGGCTGCGAGTCGATGGTCTGCTGGAAATTCCAGCCGCGCAGTTGGTCGAGCGCCGCCGTGAGCTTGGGGTCGTCAAAGGTCAGAGTCAGCAGATACGGCACGATTTCCTGCGCGCCCAGGCTCAGGTTGTCGCCCTGCATCTGCTGCATGTACGCGACTGAGATTTGCGGCTGGGCCTCGATCAGGTCGACGATGCGCTGGGCGCGGAAGCCAGGGTCCCAGTCGGTCGAGAGCAGGTAGGGATAGTCTGGCCCCACCACGGCGTTGTTGGCCGTGGCGATGTAGCCCTGCGGCGGGTTGTAAGCATAGGGCAGTTCGTCAAACGGAATGTAGCCGGTCCATTCGTACTCGTCGGTCCAGCCTGGCACCGGCAGCGTGCCGTCGCCCGCCGCGCGCAGGGGGATCAGCCCCGGCATCTGATAACCGATGTTGCCGTCCACGTCGGCGTAGACCATGTTCTGCGATGGTGCGGCGAAATCCTTGAGCGCCTCGCGGAACTCCTCAAAGTTCTGGGCGCGGTTGAGCTTGAACACGGCCTGGAACAGGTTATTGGGTTCCAGCGCCGTCCAGCGCAGGGCCAGCGCGTAGGTGTTGGCCGGGTCTAGCCCGGCGTCGGCCGCGAAGCTCTCGAGCCCGTAGGCTTCGGTGATGATCGGGCCGTGGCGCGTGGTGCGGATGGTGACGGTCTCACTCGCGCCGCCCAGCACCTGGATCGTCTCGTCGTGCACCTCCATGTCGACCCACGCCCCGTTGACCTCGTATTGGTTGGGGTTGGCCGGGTTGATCTTCTCAATCACCAAATCTTGCACGTCGGGGTTGACGTTGGTGAAGCCCCAGGCAATGCGGTTGTTGTGCCCAATGATGATGGCCGGCACGCCCGCGAACGAGAAGCCGCGCACGTCGAACGGGCAGGCGGCGCTCACCGGCTGGCAGTGCAGCCCCATCTCATACCAAATGCTGGGCTGGCGCAGGCCCAAATGCGGGTCGTTGGCCAGCAGCGGCAGGCCGGTGGTGGTGCGCGCGCCGCTGATGACCCAGTTGTTCGAGCCGATGCCCTCGAAGCGCCCGCCCAGCAGCGCATCTACGGCCGCCAACTGCGTGTGCAGCGTGTTGAGCGCCGCCGCCCCCAGCGCCGGGTCCGGCACTATCGCCGGGTGGTCGCTAGGGAAGCTGGGCATGTATTCTTCGGTCTTCTCGGCCCCCAGCGTTTGCAGCAGCACGGCCCGCATGAGCTCGCTGTCCAGGTTGCCGCCCAAATCCCAGGCCATGGCCTTGCCCCAGGCCAGCGTGTCGGCCGGGGTCCACGGGTCGGGGGTGTAGTTGCTCAGGCCGGTCAGCCCCAGCACGGCATATTCCAAACTCAGGTCGGAGGCCGAGCGGCCGTGCAGGTAGGCGTTCACGCCCGCCGCATAGGCGTCGAGCAGCAGCTTGCTCTCGGCGTCGGCCAGCGCGTATTCCTGCTCGGCGATCCGCCGCCAGCCCACTGTGCGCAGAAACTTGTCGGTGCCGACGATGCCGTCGCCATACAGCTCGGCCAGCCGGCCGCTGGTCTGGTGCCGCCAGAAGTCCATCTGGTAGAAGCGGTCTTGCGCGTGCACAAAGCCCTGGGCCAGGAACAGGTCGTGCACCGTGCCGGCGTAAATGTGCGGGATGCCGTAGTCGTCGCGGAAGATATCCACCGGGCCGTCCAGCCCGGCCAGCGTGAGGTTGCCCGTAGTCTGCGGGAAGGAGCGCCGCGCCGTGTAGACCCCGAAGCCGCTCGCCGCGAGCACCAGCACCACGACGACGATCACGAGCGTGGTCAAGATAGTTCTAAGCCGTTTCATTGATTGCTCTCCTGCCCCAGTGAATGCTGGACGGTTGTACCACCGGGCCAGGGGGGCGTCA
>JAYUUW010000386.1:0-3977 GCA_043754665.1 Anaerolineales bacterium
TGGAAGACCTGGCACCCGGCACTGCTGGTCGGCCTAGATGTGCACGGCGCGGCACTCGGGCTGATCGGCTTCGGCCGCATTGGGCAGGCCATGGCCCGCCGCGCGGCCGGCTTTGGCATGCGGGTGCGCTACTACAACGGCACCGGCCCCAAGCCGGAGGCCGAAGCCGCCACCGGCGCGACCTATGCCGACCTTGACACGCTGCTGGCCGAAAGTGACTTTGTGAGCCTGCATGTGCCGCTCACGCCCGCCACGCGCCACCTTATCAACGCCACGGCGTTGGCCAAGATCAAGCGCGGCGCGATCTTGGTGAACACCGCCCGCGGCCCGGTCGTGGATCAAGCCGCGTTGCACGCCGCGCTGGTCAGCGGGCGGCTGGCCGCCGCCGGGCTGGATGTGACCGACCCCGAACCGCTGCCCATGAACAGCCCGCTGCTGCAACTGGACAACGTGGTGCTCGCGCCGCACATCGCCAGCGGCAGCTTGCAAGCCCGCACCCGCATGGCCGTCATGGCCGCTGAGAACCTGCTGGCCGGGCTGCGCGGCGAGCGCCTGCCGTACTGCGTGAACCCCGAAGTCAACCACTAAGTTGTGTGGCCACATCAAGCAGAACGGCCCGCCGAGTAGACACTCGGCGGGCCGTTACTTAGTTTTGACTGCCTGCGTAAGGCACGGCGTTAGTTGGCCGTCGCCGCCGTCAGGCCGGTGAGCTTGTTCAAGTCGTACACCTCGCCCAACTCGCGCCGGAACTGCTGTGTGTACAGGCGGTAGTAGTGGCCCTGGTTGTGCAGCAGCTCGGCGTGCGTGCCCATCTCGGCGATGCGGCCGCTTTCGATCACCAGGATGCGGTCGGCGCGGCGGATGGTGCTCAGCCGGTGGGCGATCACGAAGCTCGTGCGGCCCTGCATCAAATGCTCCATGCCCTTCTGGATCTGGGCCTCGGTCAGGGTGTCGACCGAGCTAGTGGCCTCGTCCATGATGAAGATTTCCGGCTCGGCCAGCACGGCGCGCGCCAGGCTGATGAGTTGCTTCTGCCCGGTCGAGAGCAGGTTGCCGCCCTCGCCCACGTTTTCCTCGTAGCCCTTCGGTAGGGTGGTGATGAAGTCATGCGCGCCCGCCAGCTTCGAGGCGGCCTCCACCTCGGCGTCATCGGCGTTCAGCCGGCCGTAGCGGATGTTCTCGCGGACGCTGCCCGAGAACAGGTGCGGCGTTTGCAGCACCACGCCGATGCGGCTTTGGATGGCCTCCAGCGACAACTCGGTGTAGTCGCGCCCAGCGATTTTGATGACACCGGCCCGCGGCTCGTAGAAGCGGCACAGCAGGTTGACGATGGTCGACTTGCCGCCGCCGGTCGGGCCGACGAGCGCGATGGTCTCGCCCGGCTTCACATGCAGCGTAAAGTCGGCCAGCACCGGCTTGTCGGCCTCGTAGTAGAAGTCCACATGGTCAAAGCTCAGCGCACCGGTCAGGGTGCCGGGGTCCACCGCGGCAGGGCGGTCCACCACATCCGGCACGGCGTCGATCAGCGAGTACATGCGCTCGGCCGAGGCGATAGCGTGCTGCATTTCGGCGAACACGCGCGCCATGTCTTGGATCGGCCAGAGCATGAAGGTCACATAGCTCACAAAGGCCTGGATGCCGCCGACCGTCATGCCGCCCAGGTCGGCCTGCAAGCCGCCATACCAGGCGATGCTGCCGAGGGCGAAGGCGCTGATGATCTGCACCGCCGGCAGGAACAGCGCCGACAGCCAGGCCGCGCGGTACGACGAGCGATACATCTCGCCGGTCAGCGCGCCGAACTCCACCAGGTTGGCGTCTTCGCGGCCGAGCGCCTTGACCACCCGCACGCCCCCGATGTTCTCGTTATAGGCGCCGGTGACGCGCGAGTTGAGCTTGCGCACGTTGCGGAACTCGGTCAGGATGCGGCGGCGGAACTGCACCGCCACGATGATGAGGATGGGCATAATGGCCATCACGATGGCGGCCATCTGCCAGTTGATGCGGAACATGAAGTAGGCCGAACTGGCGATGTTCAGCACCGCCCAGGTGCTATCGAGCAGCCCCCAGGTGATCAGCTCGGCCACCCGGTCGGAGTCGGACGTGACGCGCGACATGATCCAGCCCACGGGCGTGCGGCTGTAGTACGACAGGGATAGATTTTGCAGGTGGTTGAACATGCGCTGGCGCAGGTCGTAGCGCACACGCTCGCCCAAGATGCCCACCAGGTAGATCATGGCGAACACCGCCACCGACTGCACCAGGATCAGCACGCCATATTCGGTGACAATGCCGACCAGGGCCGGCTGGTTGCGCGCCATGATGCCGTCATCCACGATCCGCTTGTGTAGGAACGTGAAGTAGGCGTCGAACCACGACACCAGCGCGACGGCGGCCAGGAAGCCCGCCGCCCACTTCCAGTGCGGCCGCAACTGCCCGAACACCCGCCGCAGCGTCTGGCCGTTGAACTGGGTCGAGAACTCTTCTTCTTCAAACTCACCGTCGGCCATGGCCTAGCCCTCCACCAGCGGCGCGAGCGGCGCGAGCACTGCTTCGGCGCCGGCGATATCGCGCTCAAGCTCTTCTTCGATGCGCGTCTGAATGTCGTAAATCTGCCGGTAGATGCCGGCTTGCTCCAGCAGTTGGCTGTGGGTGCCTTGCTGTACCACCCGGCCCTTATCGAGCACCAAGATCAGGTCGGCCGCCATCACGCTTTGGATGCGGTGGGCGATGATGAAGGTGGTGCGGTTCTGCACCAACTGGTCCAGCGCCGACCGGATTTCGGCCTCGGTTTCGGTGTCCACGGCCGAGGTCGAGTCGTCCATGATCAGGATGCGCGGGTTCTGCAGCAGTGTGCGCGCAATGGCCACGCGCTGCTTCTGCCCGCCCGAGAGCGTGACGCCCTTTTCGCCCACGATGGTGTCATATCCGTGGGGGAAGCTCACAATCGCGTCGTGGATGGCCGCCGCCCGCGCCGCCGTCTCCACCTCGTCCTGGGTAACCTCCCGCCCCACGCCGTAGGCGATGTTCTCGCGCAGGCTGCGGGAGAACAAGAACGGCTCCTGCTGCACCACGCCGATCTGTTGGCGCAGGAACCGGCGCGGGTAGCGCTTGAGGTCCACGCCGTCGAGCGTGAGCGTGCCGCTGGTGAACTCGTAGAAGCGCGGCAGCAGGTTCACGAGCGAGGTCTTGCCCGAGCCGGTGGCCCCCAACAGCGCCACCACCTGGCCCGGCTCGCACCGGAAGGTGATGTCTTTGAGGACCGGCAACTTCTCTTCGTATTCAAAGCCCACGTGGTCGAAGTGCAACGCGCCGGCCACGTCGCCGGCCGGCAGGTAGTCGCCTTCGTCCAGCGGCTCGCGCGCCTGGCGCAGCACGTCCATCACGCGCTCGTACGACACCAGCCCGGTCGAGGTCTGCACGATCAGGCGGCCCAGCATGCGCATGGGGAAGATCAGCCAGATCACCAGCCCGGCGTAGGCCAGGTAGGTGCCGGGCGTGATGGTGCCGTTGATCGCCAGGATGGCCCCGGCGGCGAAACCGCCCAGCATCTGCGCGCCGCACAAGATGTCAGAGACCGGCCAGAACAGCGAGTGTAAGATCAGCAGCTTCTTGCCGCGCAGGTACTTTTCGAAGTTCACCTTCTCGAACTTATCTTTCTCGTAAGTTTGACGCGCAAAGGCCTTCACCACGCGCACGCCGGTCAGGTTCTCTTGCAGCGTGGTCGAGAGGATGGCCTCCTGGGCCTGAAAGGCCTCGTAGGCTTTGTTGACCCGCTTGAAGAACAGCACCGAGGTGAGTACCAGCACCGGCACCACAATGACCGAGGCTAGGGCCAGCGGCCAGTAGAGCGACAGCAGCGCCACGAAGTTGATGCTGAACAGCAGGAAGATGCGGCCCACGCCGATGGCCTGGTCCGAATAGAACTTCCGCAGCGCGTCCACATCGGAGGTCGCCCGCTGGATCAGGTCACCGGTGGG
>JAYUUW010000387.1:0-3764 GCA_043754665.1 Anaerolineales bacterium
GGGTCAGTTCGTTGAACACCCGGTTCAGCACCTCGACCACCTCGGCCGCCGAGTGGGCCTCGGTGAAGGGCGTGAAGCCGCGGATGTCGGCGAACAGCACCGTCACCGTGCGCGTCTCGCCGCCGAGCTGCAGCCGGTGCTCGGGGTCGAGCAGAATGGCGTCGGCCACCTCTTCGGCCACATAGCGGTTGAGCACCCGGCGCAGCAGCGCGGTGCGTTGGTTGAGCATATCGGTCAGGTGCTTGATCTTGAGCAGCGCCCGCGCCCGCGTCATCAGCAGGGTAGAGGAGTAGGGCTTGGTGATGAAGTCGTCGGCGCCGGCCGCCAGGGCGCGGGTGCGGGTCTCGTCACTCTCCATGGCGGTGACGATGACCACCGGCACAAATTGGGTGGCGGGGTGCGATTTGAGGTAGCGGCAGGCTTCGATGCCGTCCATGCGCGGCATCGCCATATCCATCATCACCAGGTCGGGCGGGTCGTTGGTGGCGATTTCCAGCGCTTTAAAGCCGTCGGCCGCCGACTGCACGTCGGCGCCCATGTGAACGAAATACGTGGCCAGCACGTCGCGGTTCAGCCAGTCGTCGTCGACGACCAGCACCTTGGGCTTGCGCGGAAAATCGTGGTCAACCAGTTCCAAAGCGACCCCCTGCCTGCATCTCTCGGCCGCGCGGCGCAGCGTGGGCCGCGCGGCGGCGACTAGTCGAGCCGGCCGGTCACGAGCGCCTGCTTGACCTCACCGATCAGTTGGGTCACGGGGATGTCGCGCGGGCAGGCCTCGGTGCAGTTGAAGGCCGTGCGGCAGCGCCAGACCCCGGTCTGCTCGTTCAGCACTTCCAGCCGCTGCTCGGCCGCGCGGTCGCGGTCGTCAAAGATGAAGCGGTGGGCCTGCACAATCGCGGCCGGGCCGACATACGCGCCGTTCCACCAGAACGACGGGCAGGAGGTGGTGCAGGCGGCGCACAGGATGCACTTGGTGCCCTGGTCGAAACGCTCGCGCGCCTCGGGCGACTGCAGCCGCTCGCGGCCATCGGCCGGCAGCGGTTCGTCGTTGACCATGAACGGCAGCACCGAGCGGTAGTGGGCAAAGAACGGCTCCATGTCCACGATCAAGTCTTTCAGCACGGTCAGCCCCAGCATCGGCTCCACGGTCACCGTGCCGCCATCGCGGCTCAGGTCTTGCATCAGCACCTTGCAGGCCAGCCGGTTACGGCCGTTGATGCGCATGTTATCGGAGCCGCAAATGCCGTGGGCGCACGAGCGCCGCAGGGCCAGCGTGCCGTCGTGAAACCACTTCACCTGGTGCAGCGCGTCCAGCAGGCGGTCGGTCGGGTCGACTTCCAGCGCGTAGGTCTCCCAGTGGGGCTTGGGGTCGCCTTCGGGGTTGAAGCGCTTGATTTTGAGGGTGACTTTCATTAGTACTTCCGCTCCTTCGGCTCAAACTTCGTCACCACCACCGGCCGGTGGGTCAGCGTCATCGGCCCGTGCGTCAGCGCCGCGCCGGAGGTCTGGTCAAGCGTGGCAAAGGTGTGCTTCAGCCAATTGACGTCGTCGCGGTTGGGATAGTCCTCGCGCGAGTGGCCGCCGCGGCTCTCGGTGCGGTTGAGGGCCGAGAAGGCCGTCACTTCGGCCAGGTCGAGCAGGCAGCCCAGCTCGAACGTCTCCAGCAGGTCGGTGTTGAAGCGCCGGCCCTTGTCGTCGATCTGCACGTTCTTAAAGCGGCCCTTCAGCTCGCGCACCTTAGCCAGCGCCTCGCTGATCAGCGCGTCGGTGCGGAAGACGCTGACGTTGTCCATCATAATCGTCTGCATCTCTTGGCGCAGCGTGGCCGCCTTCTCTTTGCCGGTGTTGGTGCGAATGCGCTCCAGCTCGGCGGTCACCTCGTCGGCGGCGTTGGCCGGCAGCGGGGCAAAGTCGGCCTGCTGGCAGAACTCGGCCATGGCCCGGCCGCCCCGGCGGCCAAACACCACCAGGTCGACCAGCGAATTGGTGCCCAGGCGGTTGGCGCCGTGCACCGACACGCAGGCGCACTCGCCGGCCGCGAATAGCCCGGTCACCAGGCCGTCGCCGGCGTTCGAGCGCACCCAGCCGTCGTTGTTGGTGGGGATGCCGCCCATGGCGTAGTGCGCCGTCGGCTGGATCGGCACGGGCTCCTTCATCGGCTCCACGCCCTGGTACACGCGCATCATCTCGATGATGTCGGGCAACTTGCTTTCGATCTCTTCGGCCGTCACGGTGCGGCCGCCCGGCGCGCTCTTGTAGCGGTTGATGGTCTCGGGGCGGATGTCGAGGTAGACGTAGTCTTTGCCGCCGATGCCGCGCCCGGCCTTCACTTCCAAATAGATGCAGCGCGAGCACACGTCGCGGCTGGCCAGGTCTTTCATGGTGGGGGCATAGCGTTCCATAAAGCGCTCGCCCTGCCCATTGATGAACACGCCGCCCTCGCCGCGGGCCGCTTCGGACAGCAGGATGCCCATGCGGTAGATGCCGGTGGGGTGGAACTGGAAGAACTCCATGTCTTCCAGCGGCAGGCCGCGCCGGAAGGCCGCCGCCACCGGGTCGCCGGTGAGCGAGTGGGCGTTGGAGGTGACCGAGAACATGCGCCCAAAGCCGCCCGAGGCCAGCAGCACGGCCTTGGAATGGAAGACGTGCATCTCGCCCGAGTCGATGTGAATGGCGATCACGCCCCGGCAGATGTTGTCTTGAATGATGAGATCGACGACAAAATATTCGTCGAAGAAAGTCACTTGCTGCTTGACGCAGTTCTGAAACAGCGTCTGCAGGATCATGTGGCCGGTGCGGTCGGACGACTTGGCCGCGCGCATGACCGGCTTCTCGCCATAGTTGGCGCTGTGCCCGCCGAAGCGGCGCTGCTCAATGCGGCCCTCGGGCGTGCGGTCGAACGGCAAGCCCATATGCTCCAGTTCAATGACGGCCTCAATCGCGTCGCGGGCCAAAATTTCGGCGGCGTCTTGGTCGACCAGGTAGTCGCCGCCCTTGACCGTGTCGTACATGTGCCATTCCCAGTGGTCTTCTTCCATGTTGGCCAGCGCGGCGGCAATGCCGCCCTGGGCCGTGCCGGTGTGCGACCGGGTGGGATAGAGCTTGGAAATGACGGCGACCTTGGTGCCCTTGGCGGCGTGCAGCGCGGCCATGAGCCCCGCGCCGCCGGCCCCGACGATAATGGCGTCAAACTGGTGGTGCTGTGTCACGGAAGACCTCCTGCCGAGCGCCGGACTGAGCCGACGCGGAACTGTCTGTGAAGGATGCGGGTGAGCGCCGCCGCTTAGGCCGGCTGCTGCACGCCGCCCAGGACGGCCACCGCGCCGATGGCGGTGATGACCACCCAGGCGACCAGCAGCACCCACTTGAGGGCGCCGTTCCAGCGCGGGTTGGTCACATAGTCGTTGACCACGTTGCGCAGCCCCAGCATGCCGTGGCCGAAGGCGAAGCCCAGCAGGCTGATGTCGTAAACGCGCCAGCCGACCGTAGCCAGCCGCAGCGCGACAAAGTCGATGTCAATGCCGTGCACGCCGATCAGCACGTCTTGAATGACGACGTGGATCCAGGCCAGCGGGATCAGCAGCACGCCGCTCCAGCGCATGAACTGCCAGACGTAGGTGTCGAAGGTCTTGGCGACCACGGCCGTGCGGCGGGCGGGCGGCGGCGCGGTGAGCTGGCCGCCCACGGCCAGCACCGCCAGGATGACGAGGAAGGCGATGGGCACAATGGTGATCGAGAGGTTGGTGCGCTCGGCCACCGACATG
>JAYUUW010000388.1:0-4612 GCA_043754665.1 Anaerolineales bacterium
CGCGCTGAGGCCCTGGCCCGCGCCGACGCCGCGCTGGCCGCCACGACCGTCCTCGGCGTGACCACCAATCTGGCTTTCCTGCGTGCTATCTTGGCGCACCCGGAGTTCGCGGCCGGTGCGGCCACCACCCAATTCATTGGCACCCATTTGGCCGACTGGCAGCCCCCCGCGCCGCCGCCGCTGGCCCTCATCGCCGCCGCGCTGGCCGACCACTTGGGGCTTAACGATGTAACGGCTGCCCGCGCCACCGAGCCCGCCGGCCACAACCCCTGGGCCCTGGCCGATGGCTTTCGCATCGGGGGCCGCTGACGATGGACTACCGCTACGAGGTCAACGGCGCGGTCGTCAGCGTGCGCGTTGAGCCAGCCACCGACGCCTCATCCGGCGGTTACGCCGTCACTGTGGACGGCCAGACCTACCTCGTCCGCGTTCCCCACCAGCGCCCCGGCGCGTTGCTGCTCGCTGTTGACGGTCAGCCCCAGCAGCTTGCCCATGTGGCCGCGGCCGGCGCGCAGCGCTGGGTGTCGCTCCTCGGCGCAGCCTCCGCCGGGCCGTTCGAGCTGGCCGTGCCGGCCGCCGCCGCGCGCCGCCGCGCCGCCGCCGCCGGCCCCGCCGCGCTCACCGCGCAGATGCCCGGCGTGGTGCGGCAATTGCTCGTGGCCCCCGGTGACGCCGTCGAGCGCGGCCAATTGCTGATCCTGTTGGAAGCCATGAAGATGGAAATCCGCGTTACCGCGCCCCACGCCGGCACCGTGCGGCAAGTGAGCGTCGCGGTCGGCCAGGCGGTCGAGCGCGGCCAAACCCTAATCGAGGTAGAATCCTGACCCATGTATGGCTTCGATGACGTGGCCGCCGCCCCTGAGCCGTTCCGCGCCGCCGTGGCCGCGCGCCAGGCCTTCAAGCCGCTCTACGTCAAGGTCAAGCTCAACTATGGCTGCAACCTGAAGTGTGAGATGTGTAAGCACTGGCGCGAGACGCGCGAGAAGCCGCTGCCCATCGCCCGCTTCCGCGCCGTGCTCACCGAGTTGGCCGCCCTCGGCTGCCTCAAAATCCACTTCAGCGGCGGCGAGCCGCTGCTGCGCCCGCAGGTGCCCGATCTGACCGCCCACGCTACCGCCCTGGGCATGCGCGTGAACATGACCACCAACGGCACGCTGGTCGATAAAGACCTGGCCCGCCGCCTGATCGAAAGCGGCCTGCGCGCCGTCAACGTCTCGCTCGACTCGCCCGACCGTCAAATTCACGACCAGGTGCGCGGCGAAAAGGGCGCGTGGAAGAAGACCACCCGCGCCGTCGAGTATCTGCGCCGCTACGCCCACAAGGGCAAGCTCGAAATTCGGCTCAACACCGTCGTCAGCCGCACCAACTATGCCAGTCTGGCCGCGCTGCCCGACCTGGCCGCCGGGCTGGGCGTGGACGGCCTGACGCTCATCCCGGTTGACGATCATTGCGGCGAGCACCTCGCGCTTCGCAAGCGCGACCTGGAGCACTACAACGCCGCGGTCGCCCCGGTTTTTGCCGAGCGCGCCCTCAGCCTCGGCCTAATCCGTTCTGAGCGCGAAGCCTATCCGTTCGGCCACTCGCCCAGCGACCTGGCCCGCGCCCGCCATGGCCGCTACGCCCTGGGCTGGTATGACGCCCACCCGTGCTTCGCGCCCTGGACCCACAGCCTGATTGACTTCAACGGCCACGTGTTCATCTGCTGCATGACGCGCGACCAGATCCCGCCGCTGGGCGATCTGCGCCAGAATACGTTTACTGAAATCTGGGAAGGCCCCGGCTACGCCCGCATCCGGCAGATGATGGACCCGCCCGCGCTGCCCATGTGCCGCCGCTGTGACGATTTTCTCTCAGAGAACAAGCGCTGGCTCGACATTTATACCGGCCAACCAATCTCACCGAGCGAGGTGCTCAGTGACTGAGCCGCCGCGCCTAGTGCCGGCCGGCGCGGACCGCGACGGCGCCCACCGTGGCCTGGGCATCAGCACCATCACCTTCAAAGTGACGCCCGCCGACGGCGCCGATCTGTTGATTTTAGAGAATACGTTTTATGGGAAGGGCGGCCCGGCGCGCCACCGGCATTTTGAGCAGGACGAATGGTTCTGCGCCCTCGCCGGCGAGTTTGTGTTGGAGGTCGGCAGCCAGCGCCACACGCTCCGCCCCGGCGACTCGCTCCTCGCGCCGCGCCTGGTGCCGCATGTGTGGGCCAACGTGGGCAGCGGCGAGGCGCGCATGCTCATCGTCTTCAATCCGGCCGGCCGCATGGAAGCGTTCTTTCGCGAGGTGACCCAGGCCAACGCCATGCCGCCCCACGACCCGGCCCTCTGGTTAGCGCATGGCATGGAACTGCTCGGCCCGCCGCTGACGGTGTCCTAAGCAGCACGCATTATTCTGTATTGAGCGTTGCCGCCTTAAAACGTGGGGGGCGGTTGCAAGCCCAGCGGTTTGTGCTGGGCCGAACGCCCCTCGCTGGCTACCAATATCGATTGTGACTTTCGGCAGCCGCCGTAGTGCTCTGACTTGGTCACCGATGGCGCTTGCTCAAAGGTGGCCGCATCCGTTACATCCGTTTGCGCGCAGCGCCATCCGTTGCCGTTAGCTCAGGTCCGCAAACTGGTCGTCATCGTCCGTCGCGTCCCATTGGCTCAGGAGCGCAAAGTTTGCCAGGTCGTTGGGGTTAAAGGTCTGCGCCGTCAGCGGCACCGCCACCGGCTGGCTCAGCCCCTGCTGGCAGGCCAGACACAGCAAGCCCTGCGGCGTCAGCGTTACGTGCTGCTCGCAGTAACCGCGCCCGCAGCGCGTGCACTTGCCCAGCGCCGGGTGGTCACAGCGGTGGGGCACTAAAAAACCAACTATCATCTCGCACTGGTTCGCCGCCATAGTAGGCCTCACCCTCGATGCGTATCGCGCTCTTAGTTGAAAAATACCCGCCCGATCCCGGCGGCCTGGGCCTCTCCGCCCAGCGCCTCGCCCGCAGCCTCACCGGCGCGGGCCATGCCGTGCAGGTCATCGCCCCCACCGACCAGCTCGCCCCCGGCCAAACTGCGCTGGCCGATCAAGCCGGCGTGGCCGTCCAGCGCTTCGGCCAGCAGCAGCGCGTGGACGACACCCTGACCGACTGGTTCGCCGCGCTCGTTGCCGCCCACCAGGCCCAGCCGTTCGACCTGGCGCACGGCTACTTCATCCATCAGGCCGGCTTCGTCGCCGCCTATGCCGGGCACTACCTCGGCCTGCCCAGCGTCGCTAGCGCGCGCGGCAACGACCTCGACAAGGCCATCTTCGAGCCGGGCAAGGCCGCGCACGCCTTCTACGCGCTCACCCACGCCCACGCCGTCACCGCCAACTCGCGTGATCTGGCGCGCAAGGCCGCCGCCCTCGCCCCCGGCCGCCGCGTCGACCTGATCCCCAATGGCGTTGATACCACCCGTTTCGCGCCCGCCCCGCGTGAGTCCGCCCTCGCCGCCGCCTTTGAGCTCGATGAGCGCCCCGTCATCGGCTTCGTGGGCGAGGCCCGCGCCAAAAAGGGCCTGGTCACCCTGCTGCTGGCCTTCCGCGACCTGGCCGCCGCACACCCCGCCCAATTGCTCCTGCTGGGCGGCGTGCGCTCCGACGACAAGGACAACGTCAAGGTCTTTCGCAAGCAGCACCCCGACCTGACCGTGCGCGTCATCCCCTATGAGTTGGAAAAGGACATGGCCGCCTGCTATAACCTGCTCGATGTGCTGGCGCTGCCTTCCCTGCGCGACGGCCTGCCCAACGCCCTGCTCGAGGGTATGGCTTGCGGCCGCGCCGTCGTCGGTGCCCTCGCGGGCGGCCTGCCCGACGCCCTGCGCGACGGCGAGAATGGCCGCCTGGTGCCGCCCGGCGACCACGCCGCGTTGACTGCCGCGCTCGCCGCGCTGCTGGCTGACCCGGCCGAGCGCGCCCGCCTCGGCGCGCAGGCCCGTCTCACCGTTCAGCAAGATTTTACGCCCGAACGAGAACTAGCGCTCAATCTCGCCCTCTACCAACGCTTGCTCGCGGCCCCCGCCGTCCCATGACTCTGGCGCGGCCTGTGTTCTTCCGCAGCCAATTCGTGCCCATTCGTCAAAAATTCGTGTTAATTCGTGGCCAACGCCCTTGCGCCGGCTATCCCAACAGTCCCTCATATACCCGCAGCAGCTTCTTCTGCGCCGCGTGCCACGAGAACTGCGTCCGCGCCCGCTCGGCCGCGCTGGCCGCCAGGCGCTCCGCCAAGGTCCGGTCACCCAGCACCCGCAGCAACTGCCGCGCCAGGTCGTCGGCCGCGCCGGGGGCATACAACAATGCGTCCACATCCTCCCGCGCCAGCTCGCGCACCACGGGCAGGTTGGCCGCCACGAGGGGGCGTCCGGCCGCCATGCCCTCCAACACCTTAATCGGGCAACAGCCTTGCGTCACATTCCGGTCGTTCAGCGCCAAGGGCGCCACACAGATGTCGGCCTCGGCCAGCAGCGCCGGCACCGCGTGGTGCGGCACGGCCGCCTCCACACTTACCGCCGCCTCCAGGCCCAGCTTGCGGATGCGCTTGGCCAGGGCCTTGCGCTGCCAGCCGCGCCCGCGCCCCACAATCCGCAGCAGCGCCGGGCGCTCG
>JAYUUW010000389.1:0-1850 GCA_043754665.1 Anaerolineales bacterium
CTGACCGAGCCGCCGCTGACTCTGGCGGCCGAAGTCTGGTCGCGCTACTTGCTATATGGCCCCGGCTGCCTGGCGGCTGCCTTTGGCTTTATGCGGCAGGCACGGCGGTTGCCGCAAGCGGGGCTGGCTGACGCCAACACCCTGTTGTGGGGGGCGGCCCTGGCCTTTGCCTTCAATGGCCTGGTGGCGGGGCTGTTGGTGCCGGCCGCGCCCTATGGGCTGGCCGCCTGGCTCAACAGCGACCTGGCGCTCGCACTGACGGGTGTGCCTGTTCAAATTTGGCGGGCGCTGTCGGCGGTGGCGGTGACCGTGTTCGTCATCCGCGCCATGGGGGTGTTTGCCGCCGAGCGCCGCCAGCACTGGGAACGCCGCACCAACGAGCGCGAACATGCCCACCAGGCCACGGTGCTGGCTCAATCCGAAGCCCGCCGCACCGCCGAAGACTGGACCAACGCGCTGGTCAACATCAACCGCAGCGTCGCCAATATTGACACGGTCGATGCGGTGCTGCCCACCATTGTGCAGGCCGCCGTGCGCTTGCTCGCGGCGGATGTGGCCGGGCTGGCGCTGTGGAACGAAGACGGCGCGAATCTCGAAATCAAATGCTATGCCTTGTCGGGGGCCATGCCGGCCGTCACCTCGCAGCCGACCGACGACGCCTTGCTCCTGCAAGTGGCGCGCGCCGGCCGGCCCCACCGTTCGGCCGAGGGCGCGGCCGGCGGCTGGGTGTGCCCGGTGCTTCAGCGCGCTACGCTGGCCGCCAGCCAGGTGCCGCTGCTGCTGAACGGGCATGCCCTGGGCGTGCTGTGGGTCGGCCGCACCGCCGGCCGCAGCTTCAGCGCCGCCGAGCTCACCGGCTTGGAACACCTGGCCGATCAGGCCGTCATCACGCTCGAACACGCGCTGATGGCCGCGCGGCTGCAATCGCTGGCAGTGCTGGAAGAGCGCGGCCGAATTGCGCGTGAAATGCACGACGGCCTGTCGCAAGTACTGGGCTATTTGAGCCTGCAAATGCAGACGCTTGAAGCGCTGGTGCGCCAGGGCGACTGCGCCACGGCCTTGGCCGAGTTGGGGCAGGCGCGGGCCAACATCAAAGACGCCCAGGCCGACGTGCGCGAGAACATCTTGAGCCTGCGCACCACGCTCTCCGGCCAGGCCGGCCTGGTGTCGGCGCTGCGGCAGTATGTAGAGGAATTCGGCGTGCAGACTGGTATTCAGGCCGGCGTGGTCGCCGATTTTACGAGCGAGCCGAGCTTGTCGCCCCTGGCCGAGGCGCAGCTCATGCGCATTACGCAAGAAGCGCTCGCCAACGTCCGCAAGCACGCGCACGCCCGGCAGGTTGAAATCCGCCTGGCGCTCACGCCCCAGCGCCTGCAGGTCACCGTCACCGACGACGGCCACGGCTTTAGTGCTGCTGAGGTGGGAAAAGGGCACTTTGGCCTGCAAACCATGCGCGAGCGGGCCGAGAGTGTGGGGGGGCGGTTGACCGTCACCTCAGACGGGGCCGGCACGCAGTTGGAAGCCTGGCTGCCCCGGATACCGGCGTAAAGAAGGAGCTTGAGTCTGATGCTGCGCTCATTGCCCATGCGAGTTGTCGTGGCCGACGATCATCGGCTGTTCCGTCAGGGGCTGATCGGTCTGATGCACACCCGGCGCGATCTGGTGCAGGTGATCGGCGAGGCCAACACCGGCCTCGAAGCGGTGGCGCTGGCCGCGCAGTTGCGCCCCGACCTGCTGCTGATGGATATCTCCATGCCCGGCCTCGACGGCCTGCAAGCCGCCCGCGCCGTGCGCCTGGCCCAGCCCGAGATTGCCATTGTGATGCTCACCGCCTCCGAGTTGGATGTGCA
>JAYUUW010000390.1:0-7785 GCA_043754665.1 Anaerolineales bacterium
GCATGCGCCTGCTCATCCAACAAATCAGCGACATTGAGACTGTCACTCAGAGTCAGCCCGGCCAGGTGCGGCTGGGTGCTCGGCTGCTGCGGCGTGGCGGCCAAAGCGGCCGTCGCCCAGGTGGGCTGGGTAACTACCTGGGTGTCACCGGCGCTGGTCACCCGCGAGTAGTCTGTGACCTGCACGCGGAACAGTTCGCGGCCCAGCAGCGCGGCGGCCGAGCCGGTGCCAAAATACGGCGGCGCGCGGTCGGGATACACGGCGTAGTAAGCGGGCTGTTCCCGCGCCAGGGCCTCGAACAGGCTGCCGGGGCCGTTGCGGTAGGCCGCCGCCAGGCCCGCCGTCGTCAGGCCGACCACGTCGAGCGTGGCGCGCTCGCTGAAGTAGCGCACGATGCCGATGTCGTGCACGGCGATCTGCGCCGCAGCCGGCGTGTGGTCATGCAGCCACAGCGCCAGCGGCAGTTGCATGGTGGCGGCCGTGCGGGTGTCGCGCGCATACTCCCGCGCGAAATCGATCAGCGCAGACCCGCTCCACGCCGCCACCGCCGCCAGCAGGAGCAGCGGCCCGGCCGCGCCGCGCCGCCAGCGGGCCGCCAGCGCCGCGAGCGCCAGGCCGCCCAGCAGCACCAGCGCCGGATAGAACGGCATCTGATAGCGAAAGTGGTGCCAGGTGGCTGTTTGCAGCGTGGCCGTCGCCGCCGTGCCCAGCGCCAGCCAGCCGGCGCAAATGAAGGCCAGCCGCCGGCCTTGCGGCGACCGAGCGCTGAGTACCACCCCGGCCGCGCCGGCGACTTGCAGCAGCGGCAGGATATGCCAGTGGCCGTCGGTCGTCAGTCCGCCGAGTAAGCGCAGCCAAATTTCCAGCAGCGCGCCGGTAAGGCCGCTGACCACCGCCGACCACTGGAACGGCACCAGCGTGAATAGCGCTTTGGCCTGCATGCCGCTGGCGCTGAACGAGCCGGTGTAGAAATAGTTGATGGCCGGCGGCACCACCGCCAGCCCCAGCGCCGCCAGCAGGCCCGCCGTCGAGCGCCGCCGCCCGGTCTCGCCGCTCACAGGCCACAGGGCTTCGGCGGCCATCAGCAGCAGCGGCAGCAGCGCCGCCTCCGGCCGAGTGAGCACGGCCAGCCCGCTCGCCACGGCCATGAGCCGCCGCCGCCGCGCCACCTGCGCCCACAGCGTCAGGCAGACGAGCGCGATCAGCAGGCCGGTCTCCATGCCGCTGAGGAAGCTCCAGGCCATCCAGCCGCTGCCGGCAAACAGCCCAATGGCCGCCGCCGTCGCCAGGGGCGCGTTGACCCCCAGCAGCCCGGCCGCGCGGCGGGTCAGGTCGGCTAGCGTGACGGTGCTGAACACAAACAGCGCCGCGCCCGCCAGCCCGAGGGCCAGCGGCATGGCGTCTTTGCTCAGTCCGGCCGCGAAGCCGCCCGCCAGCAGCAGCAGATACAGCAGGCTGGTCGCGCCGGAGGTGGCCGGGTCGCCGGGGTTGTACTGCATGAACTGGCCGTGCGCCGCCTGCCAGGCATATTGCAGGTGGATGTAGGCGTCGTCGAGCGGCAGCATGGGCGCGCCAGTAGGGGTGCGCGCGCCCAGCCGCCAGTAAACGGCGCTGACCACGAGCGGCAGGCCGACGGCCAGCAGCCGCAGATAGCGCTCACTTGTGTGCGGGGCGGGGGTGGGAGACACGCGCGGATTATAGTCGCCATTCGCGCCCCCCAGCGGTGCGCCCCGCTTGGCTCCGGTTTGGCACCCGTGCTATGATGGATACCAGGGGAAAGGTGGTGGTTATGAACTACATTAAGGCAATCTTGGCGCTGGCGTTGGCGGGCGTGCTGGCGCTGGCCATATTCCAAACCGGCTCGGCCACGCCGCCCCTGGGCGCGGCGGTCGACACGCCCAGCTTCTTGCCGCTCATCCTGCGGCAGCCGACACGCACGCCCACCGCGACGCCGACGGTCACGCCTTCGCGCACCGCAACCGTGACGCCCACTGGCCCCACGCCTACGCCCACGCGCACCGTCACCGTGACGCCCTCGCGCACCGTCACTGTGATCGGCACGGCCACGCGCACGGCCACGCCCACCCACACGCAAGCGCCGCCGTCAATTCAAATCGCCTTTATCGACTTCTGGCCCGGCGGCAACGAGGCCCAGAACGAGTACGTGCGCATTGAGAACCACGGCGTCGGCCCGACCACGCTCACCAATTGGACGCTGTGCGACGCGCAGAGCAACTGCTACACCTTTCCGACCTTTACGCTGAACGCCGGCCTGTCAGTCACGGTGTGGACCGGCCCCGCGCCCAACGACGCCCTCAATCTCCACTGGGGCCGCACCGACCCAGCGTGGGACAACGGCGGCGACATCGCCACCCTGCGCAACAACGTCGGCACCGTAATCGACAACTATGTCTACGCGGCGCCGCTGCGCTTCAAGAAGCCCCGCTAGACTGTTCGCCCGCTTCCCCTTATTAACTCCCTCGGCCCCGCCCGGCGCACCCATCGCCCGGCGGGGCCGATTTGTTTTGGAGCGCAGCCCACCCTCCGCATCCTCAACAAAGAGGCAAGGCAGCGTGGCACCAGGTCATCGCAGGCGGCTGCGGTACGAGAGAAAAATCGTCTAATCGGCGCGAGGAGAGCGTGGGGGACGATTTGGGTGGGAGGCGACTGGAACAGCTTGGGACTGGCCCCCCACAACTTTTGTTTCCTACCTGCTCCCAATTCATAAGTTATTTTGTTCCCGAGTCCCCCGAGTCCCCTAGCGGAGCATCCCCCGAGTCCCCTCCGCAGCATCCCCCGCGCCGCCGTTGCCCCTTCCGCGCCTCCCCGGTACACTGGGCGGCATGGATGAACTGCTGGCCCGCGCCCTGGACACCGCCCGCCGCCTCGGCGCGCGCTATGCCGATGTGCGCCTGGTCGAAAGTGCCGAACAAAACCTGGCGGTCAAGAACGGCCAGGTGGAAGGCCTGAGCCAGGTGGAAAGCGCCGGGCTGGGCGTGCGCGTGCTGGTGGGGCAGGGCTGGGGCTTCGCCGCCACGCGCGAGCTGCGCCCCGCCGCCGTCGAGGCCGCTGCCGCGCTGGCCGTCGAGATCGCCCGCGCCTCGGCCACAGTGCCCGGCCCCGCCATCGACCTCGGCCCGGCGGTCGCCAGCCGCGGCACTTACGCCACGCCGCTGAGCGTCGACCCGTTCACGGTCTCGGTCGAGGACAAGCTCGGCCTGCTGCTGGCGGCCGAGGCGGCCATGGCCCGCGTGCCGGGTGCCACCGTGCGCCACGGCAACCTGGGCTGCGTGCGCGAGCACAAGTTCTTCGCCAACACCGACGGCGCGGACCTGGAGCAGACGCTGTATGAATCGGCGGGCGGCCTCACGGTGCTGGCGGTGGAAGCCGACGACCTGCAGCGCCGTTCGTACCCCAGCCCCTACCGTCAGACCGGCGCGGCCGGCTGGGAGTTTGTGCTGGCGCTCGACTTGCCCAGCCAGGCCGAGCGCATTGCCACCGAGGCGGTAATGCTGCTGCGCGCCGACCCGTGCCCCAGCGACCTGACGACTACCGTCATCATCGGCAGCGAGCAGTTGGCGCTGCAGGTGCACGAGTCCTGCGGGCACCCGGCCGAGCTTGACCGGGTGTATGGGGCCGAGGCCGCCTTCGCCGGCAGCTCGTTCCTCACGCCCGACAAGCTGGGCGGCTTTGCGTACGGTTCGCCGTTGGTCAACCTGACCGCTGACGCGCTGCAGCCCACCGGCCTGGGCACCTACGGCTGGGACGATGAAGGCGTGCCGGCCACCCGCACGCCGCTGGTGCAGGCCGGGCGCTTCGTCGGCTACCTCATGTCGCGCGACACTGCGCCGCGCCTGGGGCTGGTGTCTAACGGCTGCATGCGCGCCGCCGGCTGGAACCGCCTGCCGCTCATCCGCATGCCCAACGTCAGCCTGGAGCCGGGCACCTGGGCGCTCGACGACCTGATCGCCGACACCGACCACGGCCTGTACCTGGAGACCAACCGCTCGTGGTCCATCGACGACAAGCGCTATAACTTTCAGTTCGGCACCGAGCTGGGCTACGAAATCAAAAACGGCCGCCTCGGCCGCCTGCTGCGCGACTGCACCTACACCGGCACGACGCCTGAATTCTGGAATAGCTGCGACGCCGTGTGCGACGAGCGCCACTGGCGGCTGTGGGGCACGCCCAACTGCGGCAAGGGCCAGCCGTCGCAGATCATCCACACCGGCCACGGCGCTTCCCCCGCCCGCTTCCGCCACGTTCGCGTGGGCGTGTACCAAGACGACTAACCTCCAATCAGCAATCAAAAATCAGCAATCAGCAATTCCCCCCGTCAGTCGCCCGTTAACTTTCCTAATACAATTCCCTGACACAATTGATCAGTGCGGTCAGTATCGTTACTCCCAGCAGACAGGTAACCCGCTTATGGACTACAAAGACTACTATCAGGTGCTGGGCGTCAAGCGTGACGCCTCGGTCAAAGACATCAAGAGCGCCTTCCGCAAGCTGGCGCGCACCCACCACCCCGATGTGAACCCCGACGACAAGGGCGCGGAGGAGAAGTTCAAGAGCCTCAACGAAGCCTACGCCGTGCTGTCCGACCCCGAGAAGCGCAAGAAGTATGACGCGTTCGGCGCGGACTGGGAACGCTATCAGCAGGCCGGCGGGCAGCCCAGCGGCTTCGACTACAGTCAGTGGGCCGCGCCCTCGGGCGCGAGCGGCGGCCCGCGCTACGCCAGCCGAGATGAGATGGCCGATCTGTTCGGCGGCGGCGACGCTTATTCCGACTTCTTCTCGACCCTGTTCGGCGGCGGGCCAGCACGCCCATCCGGCCCGCGCCGCGGCCAGGATTTCGAGCACCCGCTGCACATCAGCCTGGACGAGGCCTTTCGCGGCGCGACCCGCCTGCTGCAAATTGATGAGCGCCGCATCGAGGCCAAGCTGCCGGCCGGCGTGCGCACCGGCTCGCGCGTGCGACTGAGCGGGCAGGGCGCGGCCGGCGGCCCCAACGGCGACCTGTACCTGGCGATTGAAGTAGACCCCGACCCGCGCTTCGAGCGGCGCGGCGACGACCTGTACAGCGACCTGCCGGTGGACTTTTACACGGCGGCGCTGGGCGGCGAGGTGCGCGTGCCCACGCCCGACGGCGCGGTGACGCTCAAGTTGCCGCCGCGCACCCCGGCCGGGCAGACCTTCCGGCTGCGCGGCAAGGGCATGCCGGCCCTCAGCGGCCAGGGGCGCGGCGACCTCTTGGCCCGCGTGATGCTGGTGCTGCCGGACAACCTGACCGACGCCGAACTCGATACGCTGCGCGAACTGGCGCAGGCGCGCGGCGCGCAGCCCGAGACGACCTGAGCCGGTTGGCAGCCGCATTGTTGGTAACTGTTAGGAGGCCGCATGGCCGCAACCACGTTTGACGCACCCATCAACACCACCGACCAAAACCTCGACCGCGTGCTGCGGGCCGGGCTGCCGGTGGCGCTGGTGTTTGCCAACGCCGCCGCGCCGCTGGATGAGGCCCTGAACCAACTGGCCCGTGACCACGCCGGCAAGCTGCTGGTGGTAAAGATCAAGGCCGCCGAGAACCCGGCCAGCGTGGGGCGCTTTCAGGTCGGCCGCCTGCCCGCGCTCGTCACCGTGCGCGGCGGCGAAACGCTGACCACGGCCGAGGCCGTCACTGCCGCCGAGGTGCAGCAGCACGTGGCCTACCTGCTCGGCAGCGGCCCGCGCCCCGCCGCGAAAGCCAATGTCGCCCCGCCGCCTCAGGCGCAGGCCTCCAGCGCTACCAACCATCCCCTCATCGTCACTGACGCCACGTTCGACGCTGAAGTGCTGCGCGCCAGCGAGCCGGTGCTCATCGACTTCTGGGCGCCGTGGTGCGGGCCGTGCCGCATGGTCGCGCCGGTGGTCGAAAAGCTGGCCGCCGAGCTGGCCGGGCGGCTGCGCGTGGTCAAGGTCAACACCGACGAGAACCCGCGCCTGTCGCGCGAGTACGAGATTCAGAGCATCCCGACCATGATGATCTTCCAGGGCGGCCGGCTGGTCACGCGCTGGGCCGGCGCCGCGCCCGAGCCGGCCATCCGCCAGCGGCTGCGCCAGGCCGTCGGCGTGGGGTAGGGTGGTCGGCGGCTTAAAAATGAAACCGGGCGGGCAAGGGCTGCGCGGCCCCGCCCGCCCGGTGGTCGTTCCGGTGGGTGTCACTCCCCGGCAAACAAAGACAGCCGCTCGGCCCGCAGGTATTCCAGCCACGGCCGCACCGCCGCCGGGTTCGGGTAGATGGCCCGCAGCGCCTCGTCGGTCAGCGCCGCCCCGGCCAACGCCGCCGTGCGCGCCGGCTGCACCGCCTGGTAGCGCCAGTAGTAGCCCAACAACGCGCCGCCCGCCGCACACACCAGCACCAGCGCCGTGATCCCGGCCAGCCCCACGCGCAGCGCCGCCCGCTGCCAGCGTTCGAAGGCGCTGCGGGCCGGCGGCGCGGCGGCCACATAAAGCAGCGCGACCACGCTCACCCAGAACGGGTATGACAGCGTCACGTAGCGCGAAGCAATGGCCTGGTGCGTGCCCAGCGGCAGGCGTGAGGCCCCGATGAGCAGCGCGCCGCTGACGGCCCAGATGCCCAGCCCCACCCAGGGCAGCAGCGCCGCCGCATGCGCCCGCCGCGCCCCGGAGCGCCGCGCCAGCACCACCAGCGCCCACGCGCCCGCCGCCAGCCCCAGCGCCCCGGCCACAAACGCCACGTCATACGTGAGCACCGCCGCGCCGAGATAGTTGAGCACATAGTGGGCATAGGCCGCCGGCTGGCCCAGCGCCGCTAGCAAGCCGCCGGCCGCCGGCGCATGGCCGCCGCTGAAGTACAGCGTGTACACCCCCAGGCCGAGCAGCACCCACAGCGCGCCCGCCCCGGCCGTGCGCCGTGCCGGCACACCGTTGGCCCAGCCCGCCGCGAGCAGCAGTCCCAGCCCCACGGGCCAGGCCAGCAGCCCCAGGCTCAGCGTGAAGCTGGCCGCCAGCGCGCAGACCGCCGCCCCCGCTAGTCGCGCCCCGCTGCCGGTCCATGTGGTCAGCAGCAGCACCGCCGCTACCGCCGTCAGCGTTTCTAAATAGAAGATGAACTGCCAGCCCCACAGCCAGTTTTCCCACTGCGTCAGCGCGAACACCAGCAGCGTCAGTAGCGGCACAAGTGGGAGGGCGCTGGGCAGCCCCAACGCCGCCGCACTGCGCCGCCACTGCGCCACCAGCAGCGCCGCCGTCGCGCCCGCCGCCGCCAGGTTCAGCGCGACCTCGTAGCCATCGTTCCAACGCGTGAGCCGCGCCAGCCCCAGCAAGATCAAGCGCGGCAGAAACAGGCGGTGCTCGTTGTGGGGCCGCCACAGGTCGGCCAGCGTCAGCGTGCCGGCGTAGAGCTTTTGCACATCCGGCACCAGCTCCCAGCCGTCCCAATACGGTATCCCCAGCCGGAAGCGCCACACATAGACCGCCGCCGCCAGCGCCGGCAGCAGCGCCAGCCCTGCCCACAGCCACGTCCGTGTGCCCTGCCTGATTCGCTTCATCGCCGCTGATGATACTCCGAAACGCGCCGCCGCTTGAGCTAGGAGACATTGAGGCCGGCCGGGGGAAGGGCGTTCGCCACGAATTCGCACGAAGGGGGAGATTCGAGGGTTGGGGAGCTATGTGAGTTTGGGAAGGGGTAGAGCCAAAAGACATTATTGGAAATAGGAGTGAGCGCCCCGGTTTCCCAACCACTGGCCCGGACCCTAACAAATTAACTGTCATTCTGAGCGC
>JAYUUW010000391.1:0-1915 GCA_043754665.1 Anaerolineales bacterium
ATGGGGGAGATCAGCCAGGCGACTAACCAGTTCGTGGCCGGCGCGCGGCAGTCGCAGACCGCCGCCGAGGGGCTGCAAACCCTGGCCCGCCAGTTGCAGCTCAGCACTGAGCGCTACAAACTCTAGCGACTGGAGTCGAGCCGCATGAAGCTAAGTGCTGACCTCATCCGCGAGCTGCAGGCCACCTTTGCCCAGGAGGCCCGCGAGCATATTCAGGCCATGAACGAGCACCTGCTTGCATTGGAGCACAACCCCGAACCATCCTCCGAGTTGCTAGCCGAGTTCTTTCGGCGCGCGCACAGCCTAAAGGGCGCCGCCCACTCAGTTGACTTGCCCGCCATTGGCGAGGTTGCCCATGGTCTGGAGACGCTCTTTGGCCGCCTGCGCGACGGCGACCTTAAGCCTGCGCCCGACCTGTACGATGTATTCTATCAGGCGCTCGATGCGCTGCGGCTGCTGGTGGATGCCGACCCGGCCAGCCCGACACCGCCCGTCGATGTGGCCGCCTTGTGCGCCCGCTTGGACCAGGCGGGGGCCAACCAGCCCGACCGGGCCGCGCCGCTCCGGCCGGGAGCCAAGCGCGGCAGCCTGGCGCAACGGCTAAAGCAGGGAGCGTCGCCCGCCGCCGCTCCCGAACCCGCGCCGGCCCACAATGGGGACCTCGTCGCGGCCGAACCGCAACCCCCGGCCGCCGTAACGCCACCCGCACCGCCGCCTGTCATGCAGCGCACCGCCCCGCCGGCGCCCCTGCCGCCGGCCGAGGTTCACCGCCCAACCCTGAGCGACGAAACCGTGCGCCTATCAACGACCAAGCTCGACGCGCTCATGGTCGAGGTGGGCGAGCTGCAAGTGGCCCGCCTGGCGGCCGAGCAGCGCTTGCTGGAGCTGCAAGGCGTGGCCGAAGAGGTCGAACTGCTCGAGAAGGGCGATGGCCGCTTGCGGGCCACGCGCACCCGCCTGAACGACCTGCATCGCCGTTCCGAAGCCGATGCGCGCCGCCTGGCGCAACTGCTGGCCGGCCTCGAAAACGACGTGCGCCGCACGCGGATGCTGCCCATTGCGACTGTGCTCGATGCCTTTCCACGCATGGTGCGCGACCTGGCCCGCGACCTGGGCAAAGAGGTCAACCTGGTCATCACTGGCGGCGAAACCGAGGTAGACCGGTCGATGCTGGAGCAGATTAAGGACCCCTTGGTTCACCTGCTGCGCAACTGTCTCGATCATGGCCTGGAGCTGCCGGCAGCGCGCCTGGCCGCCGGCAAGCCGCGTATGGGCGCCTTGGCCCTCAGCGCCGCGCAGCTCGGCAGCCGCATTCAAATCTCCATCAGCGACGACGGCGCCGGCATCGACCCACAGGCGGTCAAAGCCAGCGCCGTCAAGAAGGGCCTGCTCACCCCCGAGGCGGCCGCGGCCCTGAGCGACCGCGAGGCGTTGTGGCTGATCTTCCGCTCGGGTCTGTCGACCAATACCATCATTACCGAATTGTCGGGGCGCGGCGTCGGCCTGGATGTGGTGCGCGGCAACATTGAGCGCCTGAACGGCCTCATCGAGGTTGAGAGCGTGGTGGGGCAAGGCACGCGCTTTGTGTTCAGCCTGCCCCTGACCGTGGCCACCACGCAGTGTCTGCTGGCGCAGGCCGGCGGGCAGACGTTCGGGCTGCCCATCGCCTATGCCCTGCGCATTCTCTCAGTCAGCAGCGCCGAACTCGGGCATGCGGAAGGGCGGGAGGTGGTCTGGGTCGATGGTCAGCCGGTGGCGCTCACCCGGCTGGTTGACTTATTGGCGCTAGAGGCGCCGCCGCTGGCGGCCAGTGCGGACCGCTGGCCGGTGATTGTGCTCGGGTCGGCTGAGCGCCGGGCGGCCGTGTTGGTCGAGGCGGTGTGGCGGCTGCAAGAAATCATCATCAAGCCGCTGC
>JAYUUW010000392.1:0-2568 GCA_043754665.1 Anaerolineales bacterium
GCCCCACTTCCACCGTTGACACAGCCGGGATGATCGCTCGGCGGCGCGCCGGGCTCATCATCGGCATCGTCCTCATCGTCCACCACGGGCGGACCAGCCCGGCGCACATGGCCCACGCCCAGCAGAGCGGGTTTCCCATACAGCTTGAATAGCTGGCCTAAGCCCCGGCCGCCGCGGAATTGCTCCACCAGTTCCGCGACCGTCACCCCACACGGATCGGGGGCCGGCTCCAGTTGCGCTGCACAGGCCGCCTGCGAGGCTTCGGCCATGGCGTACAGCTTCACGATGACGCCGAAGCCCAAGCCGTCTTGATGCAGCGCGGCGATCTCTGTGGCCGCGTCCTGCACCACCACCCCATCGTCGCCCACCACCAGGTCCCACTCCACCGCCAGCGTCGCCAGGGCTTCTTGGAGTTGCTCGGCCCAATCGGCATCGAGGGTCGGCACCACCAGCGCGGCGCCGCCGCCCGTGGGCTGCACCGTCAGCGTAAAGCTGCCATCGGCGTTGGCGGTCACAGCGGTCACCCGGCCCGGCGCTGCGTCGGCGGTCTCAGCCAATGCCAGCGTGCAGGTGCCCTCGGGGGGACACACCACCCACACGCTGGTCGTGTCCAGCGCCTCCATCAAGTCGGCTACGCTGGCCTGGTCAAAGTACCGGCCCAACAGCTTCACAATCGGGTGACCGGCCCCGCCGGTTGGCAGCGTGACCGTGCACAGCTCACCCCCGCCCGGGTCCAGCGTCACCTGGCCGGTGGCGGGGTCTACCGCGACCACGGTACCGACCACCGCATCCCCCGCGCACATTGCAGCCGGCGCGGCCGCGGAAACTACCAGGCTCAAGGGAATTAACGTCAGGGCTACCAGCCCCCTCATCAGCAGTCGTATTGTTTTTTTCATGCCGTTCACTCCTAGAGCACCCCTTGCGCGTCTACCAATCCCCACTGTCGCCGCCAACACACCCTCTATGCCGCGCGTGGGCCCTGCCCCGGGGCCAATGTTAGGGCGGCGCGACAGGCATACCGCTCCTCCCGCTGCCGCCGCCAGACTCGCTACGGGCGGTGAATAATGGGCAAGTACAAGATGCGGATATCCTCGAAAACAAAGATTACGGTGTTCGACACGCAGCTCCCGACACACGGACCGGGATTCGTGACCAGCACACTCGCCGTGCCGCCCAGCGGGCCAACGTAAGCGGCCGGGATCAGCGCGGTGAGGTAGCCGCCGTCCACGACCGTCGTCGCGTACACCTGGGTCGGGCTAATCCCTGCCGTCCAGCTCAGCTGCGCGCCGTCCGCAAAATTCAGCCCCGTCAGGCTGAGCAGCACGTCGGTGTTCAGCGCGCCGGCCGGGTTCATGGTCACAATCTGGGGCGTGAGGTTGGTATCAGCCACGCTGCCGCTCAGGCGCAGCGTGAGGTCTGGGTTGGAGGTGGCGCTCGGAAAGCAGGTCGTCAGACGTGCGCCCCAATTCTGGCACGGATGCCCGGGTTTGCCCGGCAGCCGGTAGGCCGAGGGCGAAACGTCGGCGGTGGCGGCGGTCCGTTCGGTCCACTGCCAGGTTTCGCCCGCGTTGTAGCCCCCCGGTTGAACGGCCTGCACCGAAACCCAATAGCAGTTGTTACCGGCCAGTTGCGCCGGCGGATCCAGCGTTAGTGCGAACGAGCCGGTGTTGGCATTGACCAGGTCCGGCCCTGTCACGGTGGCGCTGAACAGTCCCGCGCCGGGCAGCGGGCCGCTGCCGCGAGCATAAAAGAACACCTTGACCGTGGACACCGTGTAGGCCACGTCGTTGTAGGCCCCCACCACATCTACATTCGTTATCACCCACGACGCATCGCTCGCCGGAATGCAAAAGTCGTCGGCCCCCTGGCTATCGTCCTGGTTGACTTCGAAGTCCTGCGAGCTATACCGCGCCGGGCTGCCGCCGTCCACGGCCAGGCGCTCCACCAGCACCGCCTGGACGTTCGCCGGCGCGGCTGGAATAACCACCTGCATGGGCGTATCTGAAACCTGCGGCAGCCATGGCGGCGGGTCGCCCGCCGCCGCTGGGCCGCTGGAGGCCAAAACCAATGCCAGGCCGGCGGCCCAGCGCCAAAGCCGGGTGAGGCGCATAGTGCGTTTGCTAGTTGGAAGGGTCATTGATCGAGCCGGATGGCCGGCGGTGGGCTATAGGTGCTGGTCGGATCGTAGTAAATCTCAATGCGGCCGTTGCCGTTGAATTTGACACACCCGGCAATGGTCTGACCGGTCATATACAGATCGCCGTTGCCGCCGTAGCGAACCAGTGAGTGGGGCGCGTAGACCAGGCCGACCAGCACCTTGGAGGCCTGGCCGGTGAAGTCAATTTCCACGTCATTCTGGGCGCACGAGTCGTAGCCCACCAGTTTGTAAACCACAATCCCCAGGTAGGTGCAAATGTCCAGCGCGTCGTCGTCTACGCCGGTGCACCCGGTCGTGGCGGTCGTGGGGGCCGAGAGCGACACCGAGATGTTGTCGTTGCCCGAGAAATCAATGCCGGCTTCGGCGTTGGTCAGGTAGAGCATCACCCCGGTGCCGGTGACGCTGGCCTT
>JAYUUW010000393.1:0-3479 GCA_043754665.1 Anaerolineales bacterium
TGGCTTTCGCCGCGACTGACTATTTCGCTTGCGCTTCATGGCGACCTCCTTCGCTCGGATGCCGCCTGGGAGTGTAACCTTAAAATCTCGGAGTCATAAACCGAAGTCTCGGAGTAATGCGAAGTCTCGTAGTCATACTATGGCGCTGGCAGAAAAGCAGCCGAGCTCATAGAACAAGCCCAGCAGCAGTTCGCGAGCGCTATGCAAGCCGACGCGCATGAGGTTTTCTTTACCAGCTGCGCGACCGAATCCAATGAAGCCGTGCTCAAGTCGGTCAGCGCTCACTTCTATCCGAAAAAGATGAGGATTGTTTCGACGCCGATCGAACATCCTTCCGTGATATATGCTGGCCTACCTGGAAACACAGGGGGTGGTGGTCGAGTATTGTCCAGCAGATGGCAACGGGCGCGTCCTGCTCGCTGAACTGGAGCAGCGGGTCGATGCGGAGACCGCTTTGGTCGGCTGCGTGTTAGCTAACAATGAAACCGGCGTCATTCAAGACCTCCCGGCGGTCATGCGCATCGCCCGATAGCCGACCGCGTCAGGGCACCAGCGGCGCCGCCAGGGCCGTAGCCCACGACAAGCCGCTAATGACCCCAGCCAGCAGCATGCCCGTCCCCATCACGAACGGCAGGCGCAGCCCGGGGCTGACCCGGCGCTCCAACACAGCGGCCTCCGGGCGGCGCGGATCGTAGTAGACGGCCATGGGGTGGCCCACGGGGTAGCGCTGGATCGTGAGCATCGCGCGGTCGCGCTGCGCGCCCGGGCCATAGCCCGGCTCCGAAAACCGCACCCGCTGACCGACAAAGCGCTGCGCGCCCACCGTGTATTCGTAGGCAATGTCGGCAAAATAGACATAGCCGGTATCGGTGGCGCACTGCCGCCCCTGAGAGCGAACCACCCACCCCATGGTCGCCGGCCAGCTCTGGCTGCGCCGCGCCTCAGCCAGTTCGCCCTGGGCAAAGAGCAAGACCAGCGCGCCCCCCAAAGATAAAGCCACGGAAAACACGACCACCACCAGGGCCTCGCTCTGCAATCCGGCCGCCATCAGACCACTCACACCCATGTGACATCGCCTCCCTTGGAATATCCGGCCCACGCCAAGGCGGCGTGGCTGGGGCACTTCCCCGCCACGCCGGCCAGCAGGTCTACCGCGCCCGCTTATAGCACCTGACACAGAGGCCAAGCGCGCCTGACACGCAACCGCGCTTAGTTTCACAATAGGGGATGGGCTTCAAGCAAGACTGATTGTGCTGTTAAGGGATATTGACAAGGCGCGCTGCTCCGGGTCTCAGCCGGTGGTTAACAGTCTTTGAACTGTTGTTTAGCCGGCCATTAACCTGTGCCACTATGGTTGTCACGACAATAGCGACACGACCGGTCGCCCTTCCCCTGAGGCCGGCATGTTCCCCCGCCAACCTGGAGACCCAATGCGCCGTAAACTATCCCTGCACGTCATGCTGCTAATTGCCTTGTTGACGGGTTTTGCCCCAGTCCCGGCCTCATCTGCGGCGTCCGCCGCCGCGGCTGTGCTCCAATACAGTGCCCCGGCGGCCAGCGCGCCGGCCGCGCCGCAGCAGATCACAGCGCTGGTCATTACCCCCACGGCCGCGCTCACGTTAAGCGTCCTGGGCACCTATGCCACCGGCATTCGCAATGCGGGCATCAGCACGGCCGAAATCGTGGCCCACGACCCGGTGAGCCAGACGGTGTACGTGGTCAACCCTTACAGCGGCACCGTCGATATCGTCAACATCGCCAACCCGGCCGCGCCGGTCCTATTGAGCAGCATCATCGTCTCGCCGACCTACGGCGCGGCGGCCAACAGCGTGGCGGTGGCCAACGGCATTGTGGCGCTGGCGGTGGAGCCGATCACTAAGACCAATGCTGGCTCGGTCGTCTTCTTCGACCGCAGCGGCGTCTTTCTCAACCAGGTGACCGCCGGGCGCTGCCCGACATGATTACTTTCACCTCCGACGGCCTGCGGGTGCTGGTAGCCAATGAAGGCGAGCCTAGCAGCAACTACAGCATCGACCCCGAAGGCTCGATCACGGTGATCGACATCAGCGCCGGTGTGGGCAGCCCGGTGGTCACCCAGATCACCTTCACCGACTTTAACGATACCCAGCCGCGCAACGGCGAGATCACCGCCCTGCCCGACAATGCCGAGGTGCGCTTCACCCGGCCGTTCTCGCACACCGTGGCGGAGAACATCGAGCCGGAATACATTACCATCTCCCCCGACGACTCGACGGCTTGGGTGTCGCTGCAAGAGAACAACGCCTTGGCGGTGCTGGACCTCGACACGCTGACGATCGAGCGACTGGTGTCTTTGGGCTTCAAGGACCATAGCCTGACGGCCAACGCCTTCGACCCGACCGACCGCGACATCGCGCCTTCCACGCCGGCCATTAGCTTTACGACGGCGCCGGTCTTCGGCATGTATCAGCCGGACGCAATCGCGAGTTACGCGGTTGGCGGCAACTGGTATCTGCTGACCGCCAACGAGGGCGACGCCCGCGAGTACACCGGCTGGACCGAGGCCGTGCGCGTCAACAGCAGCGCGTATGTGTTCGACCCCACCGTCCCCAACTCAACCACTCTGAAGGCGAACAACGCGTTGGGCCGCTTGAATGTGTCTCTCTTCTCGGGCGATACCGACCTCGACGGCGACTACGATGAGATTTACGCCTTCGGCGCCCGGTCGTTCTCGATTTGGAATGTCACCGGCCCGACGACGCCGACGCTGATCTTCGACAGCGGCGACCACCTGGAGCGGGCGACCGCGGCCCTATCCCCCACGGTAACCTTCAACGCCTCCAACAGCAACAACACCTTCGACGACCGGAGCGATGATAAAGGCCCCGAACCGGAAGCCGCCACCACCGGCGTCATCGGCGGGCGCACCTATGCCTTTGTGGGCCTCGAGCGCGTAGGCGGCATCATGGTCTACGACGTCACCGACCCGCTCAACCCGGTCTACGTCACCTACGTCAACCGGCGCGACTTCGCGCAGGGCGTGACGACCGCGGGCAGCGGCGACCTGGGGCCGGAAGGCATCCTCTTCATCCCGGCCAATGAAAGCCCCACCGGCAAGCCGCTGGTGGCGCTGGCCAACGAAATCAGCGGCACGGTGACGTTCTACGAAATCAGCCTGACTGACCCCGACGGGGCGGGCACGCTGACGCTGCTGCACAACAACGACGGCGAGTCGTCGCTGCTACCGATTGTGTACCCGGTGGCGCCGGGCACGGGTTACCCCAACACCACGACGGTGAACCTGAACATCGGCGGCGTGTCGGCCTTCAAGACCCTGGCGGATGACAACCTCAGCCAGGGGCACGGCGCGGGCAATGCAGTGGTGAATGTGTACGCCGGCGACTCGTTCTTAGCCAGCGCCACGCTGGCGTGCAGTCTGCCGGTGACCGCCACGACCCCCGTCTACGACGCCATCGCGCAGCGCCAAATCGCCTACGATG